>NZ_JAMOLN010000061.1 GCF_024448165.1 Streptomyces longispororuber | reverse complement strand
GCGCGGCGGGTCGTCATGGGGTCGGCGTCCGCTCCACGACGGCCGGTCGGGGGCTTGCCGCCCGGCCTGACCGGAGCGTCACGACGCGGTCGGCGTACGGCAGCAGGCTGGTGCGGTGGGCCACCACGATCGCGGTGCGGCCCCGCATCAGCCGGGCCGTGGCGCGGGTGACGGCGGCCTCCGCGGCGGGGTCGAGGTGTGCGGTCGGCTCGTCGAGCAGCAGCACGGGAGCGTCCTTGAGGAACGCGCGGGCGAGCGCGATGCGTTGGCGCTGACCGGCGGACAGGCCTGCGCCGTGCTCGCCGAGCGGGGTGTCGTAGCCGAGCGGCAGCGCCTCGACGAAGCCGTCGGCGTACGCGCTGCATGCCGCCTCCCGTACCTCGGCGTCGCTCGCGTCGGGCCGCCCGAGCCGGATGTTCTCGGCGACGGACGCGGCGAACAGATGGGGCCGTTGCGGCACCCACGCGATCCGGGTCCGCCAGTCGTCCGGATCGAGGCACGCCAGATCGGTGCCGCTGACGGTGACGCGGCCCGCCGTGGGCCGCACGAACCCGATGAGCAGGGCCAGCAGCGTCGACTTGCCCGCACCGCTGGGGCCGACCAGGGCGACGTGTTCGCCGGGTGCGACGTCCAGCGAGACGCGGTCGAGGGCGGGGGTGAGGCGGCCGGTGTGGTGGACGGTGACGTCGTCGAGGCGCAGGGCGGGGGCGGAGGCGGCGGGTGCCGGATCCGGCGCCGGGCTCGTCGTGCCCGTGGGCGGTTCCTGCTCGTCGAGCAGCGCGAAGACCTGCCCGGCCACCGTGAGGCCCTCGGCGCTGTCGTGGAACGCCGAGCCCAGCGCCCGCAGCGGCAGATACGCCTCGGGGGCGAGGAACAGCACGATCAGGGCCGTCCGCAGATCGACCGTGCCCTGCAGCAGGCGCAGCCCGACCGGTACGGCGACGAGCGCGACGGACAGCGTGGCGACGGTCTCCAGGACCAGCGAGGACAGGAACGCCACCCGCAGCGTGCGCATCGTGGCGCGCCGGTGGGCCCGCGCCATCTCGCCGACCCGCCGTACCTGATGCCCCTCCCGGCCGAACGCGCGCAGCGTCGGCAGCCCGGCCACCACATCCAGGAAATGACCGCCGAGCCGGGCGAGCAGCTGCCACTGGCGGGCCGTGCGCCGGGCCGTGTGCCTGCCGACCAGCGCCCCGAACACCGGGATCAGCGGCAGCGTCACGACCACGACGAGCGCGGACGACCAGTCCGTCACGAACAGCCATGCGACGACCGCGACGGGCACCACGGCGGCGGCCGTCGTGGTGGGCAGGTGGCCGACGACGTACGGGTCGAGCGCGTCGAGGCCGCGTACCAGCAGGGTGGCCGTCCCGCCGTGGCCGCGGGCCGACGGGCGCAGCGCCGCCGCGCCGCTGAGCCGGTCGGCGATCCGGGTGCGCAGCGCGTGCTTGGCGTCGGCCGCGGCGCGGTGCGTGAGGACGCCGCGCGCCCACGCGAGCACCGCCCGCCCCGCCACCACGGCGCCGAGCGCGGCGGCCGCGGCGACGGTCACCGGGCGCCCGGCGAACCCGTCCGCGAGCACCGTCGCCAGCAGGGTCGCCTGACCGACGACGAGCCCCGCGCCGAGCAGCGCCAGGACCGCGCATCGCCTCACGTGGCTTCGTAGTACGGGTAGTTCGCGCATCAGGCGGCGTTCGACCGGTTTCATGGGTGGTCCCTCTCCGGGCCGGGCGGGCACGCGATCAGAAGTAGCGGGGGTGGCGGTGGCCTGCCCGTCCCCGGAAGGCCCACCAGCTCCATGCCTGGTAGGCGAGGACCGTCGGGACGACGAAGATCCCGAAGGCGCTGAGGATCGTCAGCGTGGCGTCGTCCGTGACGGCGTGACCGACGTCCAGGCCGCGGCCCGCCGAGCTGATCAGCAGGTACGGGTAGTGCCCCGCCCCCACGAGCAGCACGGGCAGCGCCGTCGCCAGGCAGGTGGACACGAACGCCCTGACCGGGTGCCCGGCGGCGAAGGACCACCAGGCGGCACCGAACGCCCCGGCGAGCACCACGGCGACGACCGCCGGGGCCGTGCGGTTGGTCAGGTCGGCGCCCGAGCCGAAGACGGTCAGCAGCAGCGCGAGCGTGGCCGCCGCGCCGCTTGCGCCGATCAGTCGCACGCCCAACTGGTGTGCACGGGCGGCGAGTTGGCGGGCGGGGGCGCGCAGTGCGGCGAAGGCCGCGCCGTGCGCCGCGAACAGCAGCAGCGTGGTGGCGCCGCAGGCCAGGACGAACGGGGTGAACACCTCGGCCGCGCCGACCCGGAAACTGCCGTCCGCCCGGCGCGGCACCCCGTGCAGCAGCAGGCCGACGACGAGCCCCCAGCACGCGGCGGGCACCGCGCCCCCGGCCACGATCAGTGCGTCCCAGGCCCGGCGGCCACGAGCGCCGCAGGCCCGGCGGCGCAGCTGGACGGCCGCGTTGCCGAGGACCAGACCGGCCAGGATCGCGACGACCAGCGGGTGCAGGCCGGGCAACAGGCTGCCCTCCAGGTGCGGGAAGGCGCCGAACAGGACGCCCGCGAAGGCGACCAGCCAGACTTCGTTGCCGAGGAAGAAGGGGGCGATGGCGTCGAGCGCGTCGTGCGTGCCGTGTGCGTCCTGTGCGTTGTGTGCGTTGTGCGCGTTCTGCGTCTCGTCCCGGGCGCCGTCCCGGAGCAGGGGACGCAGCATCTGTACGCCGTAGTCGTATCCGCCGAGGACGAAGTACCCGGCGAGCAGCAGGCCGAGCAGGGCCAGCCAGGCGGTCTCCAGACTCATGTCGTGCGTTCAACTCCTCAGAGGGCCGGGACCGGCCGGTCGCCGGCGGTGTCTCCCGTGGGTTCGTCCGGGAGCGGCTCGGTGGCGCCGAGCTGGGTGGCGGCGGGGCCGCGCAGCGCGAAGCGGGTGATCAGGGTCCAGTCGGTCACCGCGAGGGCGACGAAGACCGTGACGAACACGACGCAGGACGCGAGCAGCGAGCCCCTGCTGACGTGGGAGAGGGCGTCGTCGACCGTCAACTGGCCGTAGATCAGCCAGGGTTGGCGTCCCACTTCACGCACCACCCAGCCGCCGACGGAGGCGATGAAGGCGAACGGGACGAGCGCGGTCATCAGATGGGCGGCCGGACGCCACCGCACGAGGCGGTCCTTCCACAGCAGGAACACTGCGACGAAGGTGAGGGTGGAGAGGGTGTTGCCGATGATCGTCATCGTGTCCATCGACAGCCGGACCCACCCCTCGGGCGGCACGTAGGAGCCGGGCCCGTACTGCTCGACGAGTCGTCGCCGCACGTCGGCGACACCGGCGTTCTCCAGCACGGCGTGCTTCATGGGCTGGGTCCGTTCGATGATCGGCCGCTGCATCTCGCCGACGACGACCACGAAGAACGAGGCCACCATGGCGACCCAGGTGCCGAGCCGCAGCGAAGCGCGGAACAGCTCCTGCTCCTCGGTGTCGCGGACCAGGTGCCAGGCGCTGACACCGGCCAGGAACAGGCCGCCGGTGGTGAGTGCGGCGAGCGTGATGTGACCGAGGGCGGTCAGGGAGGCGGAGTTGGTGAGCAGCGCCCCGAAGTCGGTCAAGTAGGCAGCCCCGTCGCGGACTTCGAAGCCCACGGGGTGCTGCATGAAGCCGTTGGCGACGAGGATCCAGTACCCGGAGGCGTACGCCGTCAGGGCGACCAGCCAGATGAGCGTGACGTGCACGCCCCGGCGCAGCCGCCCCCAGCCGAAGATCCACATGCCGAGGAAGGTGGACTCGGCGAAGAAGGCGATCAGGGTCTCCAGGGCGAGCGGGGCGCCGAAGACATTGCCCGCGAACCTGCTCAACCCGCTCCAGCTGAGCCCGAACTGGAACTCCATGACCAGTCCGGTGACGATGCCGACCGCGTAGTTGATGACGTACAGCTGGCCCCAGAAGCGGGTGCCGCGCTCGCGCACGGCCCTCGTCGCGGGGTCGCGGGTGTACGCGGCCCGGGTGTGCAGGACCGCCACGAGCGGGACGAGTCCCATGGTGAGGATCACGAACAGCCAGTGGATGCCGGTGGTGGCCGCGAACTGGAGCCGGGCCAGCTCCGCAGCGCTCATGGTGCACCGTCCTTGGTCGAGGGGCGGGAGATCGGAATCGGAAGGGTGAAGGGGCGGGGCGGTTGCCCCGGTGACGACCGTAGGGACAAGCACTCATGTATTTCCAAGACCAGTTTTGCCATGGGACGATGCCTCGGCAGGCATGAATGAAGGCGGGCCGAGTCGGCCGGGCCGGGGGAGGGGCGGGAATCGTGGACCTGCTGCAGTTGCGCTACTTCCAGCTCGTCGCCCGCTACGAGCACATCAGCCGCGCCGCCGACGAACTGGGCATCGCTCAGCCCTCGCTCAGCCGCACCATCGCCCGCCTGGAGGGCGAGCTGGGGGCCCCGCTGTTCGACCGGCAGGGCCGCGGGATCCGGCTCAACGCGTACGGGGCGATGTTCCTACGCCACGTCGACCGCACGCTGAGCGAACTCGACGACGGCGTACGGGCCGTGCGCGAGGCGGGCGAACTGGGGCTCGGCCGGGTCAGCATCGCGAGCGAGACCCTGTTGACCATCACCACGGTCCTCGGCAGCTTCCGCGCCGTCCAGCCGCACGCCGACGTACGGCTCTACCAGTCGAACGCGGAGGAGATGGAGCGCCAACTACGCGTCGGCGAGGTCGACTTCTGCGTCGCGTCGCAGCCGCTGTCCGGCTCCCGGCTGCAGACGGAGGAGCTCGTACGGGAAGAGGTGCTGCTCGCCGTCCCGCGCGGGCACCGGCTCGACGGGCGGGAGAGCGTGACGATCCGCGAGATCGCCGACGAGCCCTTCGTGACCACCCGCAGGGGCCACTGGCAGCGGGCCCTCCTGGACCGGCTCTTCGCGGCCGAGGGGCTCACCCCCGTGCTGTCGTGCGAGGGCGACGAGCCGGGCGCGAGCCAGGTGCTGATCAGCGCGGGGCTCGGCATCGGCCTGATCCCGGCGATCTCCCGGGAACTCGGTACCGGTTCACAGGTCCCGGTGGCCTGGGTCCGGGTGGACGCCCCCGCCTGTCAGCGCGTGCTCACGCTCGTCCGGCGCCGCGACGCCCACCTCTCCGAAGCCGCCCTGAGATTCCGGGAGTTCCTCATGTCCCGCCCGTTCATGAGCCACCGTCTGCCCGGTCAGGCGCGTCCGAGTGGTGGTCAAGCAGGCGCGTGAGCAGCGTGACGAACTGGTCGCGCTCGGCCTGGTCCAGCGGCGCGAGCAGCTCGTCGTGCAGCTCGTCCAGGACGTCGTCGAGCCGGCGCAGCCGGCGGCGGCCGCGGGCGGAGATCGTGATGAGGTTGCGGCGCCGGTCGGCCGGGTCCGGTGCCCGCTCGACGAGTTGACGCTCGGTCAGTTCGTCGATCACGCCGACCATGTCGCTGCGGTAGATGCCGGTGCGCCGGCTCAGCGCCGCCTGGCTGCCCGGCCCGTGGTCCTGCAGCGACGCGAGCACCGCGTAGTGCCACTTGCGGGCGTCTGCCCGGGCGAGTCCGTCGTTGATCAGCCGGTCCGACCGGGTCGTCAGCTGCGACAACAGCCGACTCGCCCGCCCCCGCAGCCGGTCGGGCACCCCGTGCGTGGCCTCGGCTCTGCTCATGGCGCCCATCCCGATGTCCCGTGTCCCGTGTCCCGTGTCCCACGTCCCGGGTCCTGTGACGACCTTCCGGTCCCTTGCGTTAGTGAGACTAACGCTATACGTTCGGTCGCCCCGACACCGTTAGTGGCACTAACGGCGAACGGGCGACCAGGAAGGACCACCCGCCATTCCCACCGACGCCCCTGTCAACCGCGACACCCACACCAAGGCCCTGCGGATACCCACCCCCGACGGTCAGTCCGACGCCTTCGCCGCTCTTCCCGGCGACGGCGGCCGCCACCCGGGGGTGCTGCTGTATCCGGACGCGTTCGGCGTCCGCCCCGAACTGAGGGAACGGGCCCGCCAGTTGGCCGCACACGGCTACTACGTGCTCGTCCCGAACCTCTACTACCGGCACGGCACGGCCCCGGTCGCCGATCTCCCCGCCCACATCGGCGCGGACATCCGGCCCGCGGTCATCGAGGGCCTGATGCCCTACCTGGAGGCGGCGCTCCCCACCGAGCGCATCCTCCGCGACGCCGACGCCTACCTCGGTTTCCTCACCGCGCAGCCCGAGGTCGCCGCCGGTCCGGTCGCCACCCTGGGCTACTGCATCGGTGGCGCCCTGGCCCTGCGCGCCGCGACGGCCCACCCCGGCGAGGTCGCCGCCGTCGCCGGGTTCCACCCCGGCTTCCTGGTCACCGACGAGCCCGACAGCCCGCACCACGGCATCCCGGCACTCACCGCGGAGGTCCACCTCGGCCTCTCCGGGAACGACATGTCGCCCGAGGCGCTCTCCGAGCTCACGCGCGCACTGGACGCCGCGGGCGTCGTCCACACCACCGAGACCTACCCCGACACCGTCCACGGCTTCACGATGTCCGACACGGACGCCTTCAGCCCGGCCGGTTCACAGCGTCACTGGGACCGACTGCTGGCCCTGCTGGACCGCACCCTGCGAACCGGCTGACGCAGCGCCTGATGAACGGCCGTGCTCCTCACCGGTCTTGCTCCTGAAGGGGCCCGTTCCGCGACGACTCCTGGCACCATCGGCTCATGGACTTCACCCGCGCCCGGATCGCGTCCGACTTCCGGTCCAGGAAAGGCGCGAGGACGACGAGAGCGGTGAACCTGGCGCTGGGCGCCGTGTCCGGGGTGCTTCTCCTCGGCGGCTGCGGTCTCACCGGCTCGGGGCACGACGCGGTGAGCCTCTCCGTGAGCGGCGGCTACGCCGGGGTCCGGCACGGTGTCGAGGTCACGTCCGGCGGCGACGTCTTCCTCGTCGACCGCGCGGGCGACCGCTCGCAGGCGGACGACCTGACGCGGACGGAGAAGGAGAAGCTGGACGGCCTCCTCGACACCGTGGACGCCGTCGACCCGCCCTCCCGCGCGGTCGACGACCGGTCCAGGGACCTGTTCGAGTACCGCCTCCAGTTCGACGGCCGCACCGTCGTCACCGACGGGTCGCAGGGCCTCGGAGCGGTCGACGACCTGATCGCTCACCTGAAGGAGATCAGGTCGTCCCGGCTCTGAGACCTCTCCCGGCGACCGCCGGGTCAGAAGTCGAACCCCCGGCTGAGCAGCTGGAGATGGCGGTCGTAGAGCGCGAGCAGATCCTCCTTGCCGTCCCCCTCGACCCAGTGCCGCATCAGCGTCGTGAACACCGCGATGATCGCGGCGGCCGCGCACTTGACCTCCAGGTCGCGCGCGTCGCGCCCGCTGCGCTCGGCGATGACCTCGGCCAGCACGGCCTCGCTGCGCTCCTGCTCGGCGACCGAGCGGGCCCTGATCTCCGGGTCGGTGAAGGTGATCCGGGTACGGAGCAGGAGCTGCTCGCGGTCGCCGTCGAGGAGTTCGCCGAGCGGGCCGACGAGGGCGGCGCGGATGGCGTCCACGGTGGGCTCGCCGGCCGGGCGGGCGCGCAGCGCCTCGGCGAGCGCGGGGTCGTACTCGTCCTGCGTGACGACGTCCTCCTTCGACGGGAAGTACCGGAAGAAGGTGGAGGGGGAGATGTCGGCGGCGGCCGCGATCTCGTCGACGGTGGTGGCCTCGTAGCCGCGTTCCGCGAAGAGGCGGTAGGCCTCTTCGCGGATGCGCTGCCGGGTCTGCTGCTTCTTGCGTTCCCGCAGGCCCGGCGGTTTGGTCGGTGTCGTACGCGTCGTCATGTCAGCGATTCTGCGGGCTCGGGCAGGGTTCGGGCCACCTCCGTGGATCCCGCCGTGGTTCCCTCCTCGGTTCCGGTGGCCATGCCCCGGGGCAGGAACAGGGCGGCCGCGACCGCCGCGAGCAGGGCCAGGGCGCCGCAGCCGGCCAGCACCAGGTCCATGCCGTGGACGAACGCGGCGTGCGCGGAGTCGGCGAGGCCCGGCAGGTGGAGCTGCCCGGCGACCGCGTCGGCGCCGCTGACCGAGTCGCGGGCGGCGTCGGCGGCGGGCGCGGGCAGTCCGGCCAGATCGTCCGTGGTGAGGCGCTGCAGGTACCCGTAGCCGAGGAGGCTGCCGAGGCCGGCGACGCCGAGGGTGCCGCCGAGCTGCTGCACGGTCTCCAGGAGGCTTGTGCCCGAGCCGGTGCCCGTCTCGGGCAGGACGCCCATGACGAGGCTGGTGGCGGGGACGACGGCGAGTCCGAAGCCGAGGCCGGTCAGGCCGAGCCACAGGGCGGTGAAGCCGTAGCCGTCGCCGGGTGCGGTGGTCGCGCCGAGGAAGGTGCCGGCCGCGAGCAGGGCGAGCCCGGCCGGGACGACGGTGCGGGCGCCGAGACGCGGCACGAGGGCCTCGCTCAGGGTCGCGGCGGCCATCAGCCCGCCGATGAGAGGCAGGACGCGCAGGCCGGTACCGAACGAGTCGTTGCCGAGGACGGCCTCCAGGTACTGGGGGGTGACGAACAGGATGCCCATGACGGCGAAATTGACGAAGACGGCGATCAGCGTGCCCCAGCGGAACCGCCGGTCGGCGAAGAGGGCCAGGTCGATGATCGGGTGCACGGTGCGCCGCTCGTGCCGCACGAACGCGGTCAGCAGGCCGGCCGCCAGGACGAGGGAGACCAGGACGGACGGGGACGTCCAGCCGTCGGTCGGGATGAGGATGGTGCCGTAGACGAGCGCGATGATGCCGCCCGCGCCGAGCGCGCTGCCCGCCAGGTCGAACGAGCCCTTGCTGTAAGGGAGTTGGGTACGGCTCGCGTCCGAGGGCAGCAGCCACAGGCCGGCGAGGAGGGCGAGCACGACGACGGGGACGTTGAAGAGGAAGACCGATCCCCACCAGAAGTGGTCCAGGAGCCAGCCGCCGACCAGCGGCCCGACGGGCATGCCGAGGGCGGTCGCCGCGGTCCAGACGGCGACGGCCCGGGGCAGCTCTTCCTTGTCGAAGACGCGCGGCAGGATCGCCATGGACAGCGGCATGATCACGGCGGCGCCGACACCGAGGACGGCTCGTGCGGCGATCACCGCGGCGGGCGTTCCGGCGGCGGCTCCGGCGAGGGACGCGAGGCCGAACAGGGCGATGCCGCCGAGCAGGATCTTCTTGTGCCCGAACCGGTCGCCGAGTTTGCCGACCGGCAGCATCGCGACCGAGAGAGCGAGCAGGTAGCCGCCGCCGATCCACTGCAACTGCGCGCTGGTGGCGTGGAGTTGGGTGGAGATGGTGGGCAGCGCGACGTTGATCACGGTGCCGTCGAGTCCGACGATCAGGACGCTGAGGGTGAGCGCGGCGAGGGTGAGCCAGCGTCGGGGGGAGCGGTTCGCGGTGCCTTGCATGACGGGCCTCCGGAGGAGTGCGCGGACACGGGGAAGGGGGAGCGCGAGGACCGGCCGCATGTGCAGGACGTGGCCGATAATTGAAAGAGTACTCCCAAATGAGAGGTGACTGTCAATATCGAGTCGACTCGCACTTTCCCTTCCGTGTCGCGCGCCGTCTCCGGCAAACGGCAGTCGGCGAACGGCAGTCGGCGAACAGCAGTCGGCGAACAGCAGAAGGCACCCGCCTCGATCGATGTGATCGAGTGGGTGCCTTCTGCTGTGTGGGGCCGACGGTCCGCCCTGGGTCAGAGGCTGCGGGCGGCGATGTCGCCGTAGGCGGTGGTGGCCTTGATGTTCAGGCCGGCGTCGGCGCCGTCGGCGTTCTTGAGGGCGTTCTGGACCCGGCCGTATCCGGTGCGGGCGTCAAGCGTGGCGGAGGTGCCGTGGGCGGCGCCGACCGTGATGTCACCCTTCTCGGTGTGCAGGGTGAGCGTGCCGTGCGCGGCCTCGGACACCGTCAAGTCGCCCCGCTGGGTGCGGAGTTCGGCGGAACCGGTCAGGCGGCCCACGGTGATGTCGCCGTCCTGGAGGGTGAGGTGGGCGCCGGCGGCCTCGTCGAGCGCGACGGGGCCCTGGGCGGCATCCACGGTGACGTCGCCGAGGCGGCCGACGCCCCGCAGCTCACCGGCGGCCAGCTTGGCGTCCACGCCGGAGCCGGCGGGCAGCTCGACCGTGATCTCGACGGAACCGGAGTTGCCCAGCGCCTTGTGCTGCGCCTCCGGGGTCTCGATCCGCAGGACACCGTCGGCGAAGGCGACCTCGACCAGCTCGGCGGCCTTGGCGTCGCGAGACTTGGCGGCATCGGCGGGCCGGACCTCGACCGTGGTGTCGGCGCGGTCGGCGGCGATGAACCTGACGCGGGCGGCGGGAACGTTCAGGACGGTGGAGATCGGGGCGGCGGTGTCGAACTTCTGCATGGCGAGTTCCTTCATCCGTATGCCGTGGACCCTTGCGGCCCGTGGTTTCTGATGTCGTAAACGCTACGTTGCGTTCATGGTTCTGGCAACATGCTTGTTGCGTAAAAATGCAGTATCCACAGGTCAGATGAGAGATTTCGTTGCAACGACTTAGAAGCTAACGCAACAGTGCTCCGTCAAGGCCGTAGCAATGAAATGAAAGTGAACGCTATGCTGGCGCCACCACGCACGCACACGCACCCATACGCACCGTGCAGACGCACCACGAAGGAGACCGTGATGCCGGGAGGCAGGCTCAGCCAGTCCGAACGCCAGCAGATCGCCGTGGGGCTGGCCGACGGCCTCGCCTACGCGGAGATCGCCAGGCGCCTGGAACGCCCCACCTCGACCATCACCCGCGAGGTCATGCGCAACGGCGGCCCCACCGCCTACCGCGCCGAGATCGCCCACCGCTCCACCGAACACCGCGCCCGCCGCCGCAAGAAGGCCGCACCGCGCGACGCCGGTACCGCCGCGCTGCCCCACGGCCGCGACCTCGAAGCCGTACAGGACTACGAGGAGGAGTTCACGACCGTCTTCATGGCCTCGGGCCTGCCGCGGATGACGGCCAGGGTCATGGTCTGCCTCTACACCACCGACAGCGGCAGCGTCACCGCGGCCGAACTCGTCGAGCGCCTCGAGATCAGCCCCGCCACCGTCTCCAAGGCCATCGCCTTCCTGGAGAGCCAGGGACTCGTACGCCGCGAGCGCGACGAACGCCGCCGCGAGCGCTACTGCGTGGACGACGAGGTCATGTACCAGTCCACGATCGCCAGCGCCCGCGCCACGGCCCGCGTCGCCGACGTCGCCCGCCAGGGCGTGACGGTCCTCGGCCCCGGCACCCCCGCCGCCACCCGCCTGGAGAACATCGCCCGCTTCGTCGACTTCATCTCCGAGAGCACCCTGCGCGCGGCGGAACAGGCCCGCGAGGTCCTGCACACCAAGCCCGCCAACCCGGCCCAGGACAGCGTGAGTTGAGAGGACCGGTGCAATGATCGGCGAGGCGCCCCACGGACACCGGGGCGCCGACGCTCACCACGACCAGCTGTCCGGAGGCCCGCCCATGGAGATCACGCTGCGCGACGTCAGGGATGCCGATCTCCCCGCGTTCTTCGCCCAGACGAACGACCCCGAGGGGATCCGGATGGCGGCGTTCACCGCCAAGGACCCCTCGGACCTCGCCCACTTCCAGGCCCACTGGACCAGGATCCTTGAGGACCCGACGTGCCTCGTGCGCACGGTCGTCGCCGACGACGGCGAGGTCATCGGCCACGCGTCCGTGTACGGCCCGCCCGGCGAACGCGAGGTCACGTACTGGATCGACCGCCGGCACTGGGGCCGGGGCGCCGCCACCGCCGCGCTGCGCGCCCTGCTCGCCCTCGCCCCCGAACGCCCGCTCCACGCCCGGGCGGCCGCCGACAACGCCGCGTCCGTCCGGGTCCTGACGAAGTGCGGCTTCCGCCCCACCGGCACCGAACGCGACTTCGCGCACGGCCGGGGGGAGGAGGTGGGCGAGGTGCTCTTCACGTTGCCCGCCTGAGCTCCGTCCGGCTGGCCTCCGCCCGGGCGTCTGTGGTCACCAGGAGGCCGGCGGCCTGGTGCGGGTGACGGTGGCGGGGAGGCGGCCGTGCTCGATCGTCTGCCGGGGCAGGGACAGGCCGAAGTGTTCACCGGCGACCGTCAGGAGACGGCGCCGCTGTTCGAGGAGCGGGACCTCTTCGTCCGGGCCCAGCAGGTCGTCCATGCTGCCCTCCGGTGAGACGACCCCGGCCGCTTCCAGGGCCGGGCGCAGCAGGTCCGGCCGGGCTCCCGCCGGGTCGTAACCGGAGCTCAGTTCCAGGTGCAGTTGCACCTCGCCGTCGGTGAAGTAGCTGAGGAAGGAGGGCGGGTCGTCCGGTCGCGGGTCGAGGATCAGCACCTCGGCACCGTGCGAGACGGCCGGGTCCAGGGCCCACCCCTCGCTGCCGCCGCACTCCACGACGTACGACCAGTCGCCGCTCTCCCCGAGGCGGCCGACGCAGTAGACCTGCGTGAGGTCGACCATGCGGGACGCCGCCTGGACGGTGAGGGCGGGGCCGACCTCCACGGGAGCGTGGTCCGCCATGCGCCCGGCGAGCTGCTGGGGGCTCAGGCCGCGGGCGCACGTGACGTACAGGTCCGAGGCGTTCTGGTTGTTCGCGCCGGACCAGGCGTCGGCGATCCAGGCAAGGTCGTTCGGCACCTCGGGCAGCTCCTCGAACGGTCGGGCGGTCAGTCGTCAGCAGGCTTTCATGGCCGGTGAGTTGGCGGGCGGTGTCAGTAGCCGATCGCCTCCCGCAGGAGCAGCACCGTGCCCCGGCCCGGGCGCGGGTCCGCGTTGAGGACGAGGAGGCGGTTGACGGCGCTGGGCATGCCGTACACCTCCTGGCTGCGGACGGTCTCCAGCGGGAGGGCGTGTTCCTCGACGCGGCGCAGGGCCGTGCTCAGGTCGGACACCACCTTCTGGGCGCCGACGACCCACACCGCGTGCGCGGCGCCGCCCGCGTTGGCGGGGAGTTGGCTGCCGCTGCCCGAGGCGAGGACGAGGGAGCCGGTCTCGGTGACCGCGGCGACGCTGTTCACCACGTGGTCGGGGCAGGCGGTCAGCCGCCGGATCTCGTCGGCGCCCGTGGCCCGGTCGATGGCCAGGATCCGGGGCCGGACGGCGTCGTACCGGCCGCTGGCGTTGAGGTCGTCGTCGATGCCGGACAGCCGGAGCGTCTCGCTGGCCCCGGTGAGCACGCTGGCTCCCTCGGGGACGAGGTCCTTGACGCGGGCCCGTGCCGCCGCCGCGTCGTCGAGGATCTCGGCGGCGAAACCGTTGGCGCGCAGCGCGGCCGCCACCCGCTCAAGCCGCTCGGCCGGCGCCGGTTCGGTGAAGGACGGGCCCGACGCGGGCGCGGAGCCCGCCAGCGGGGACGTGTCGAGGTACCTGATCTCGTAGACCCGCTCGGCGAACTTCCAGCCCTCCGCGGTGCGCCGGTAACGGTCGTGGTAGATCGCGTAGTTGATTCCCTCGCGTCCGTCGAGGGTGCGCGCGAGCTCGTGCATGTGGGCGCGGCCGGTCGCGGTGTCGCCGTCGAGCACGATCGTGCCGGGATGCGTGGTCTGCACGAAGAAGTCCCACTGGCTCTGCAGCCGTTCGCCGCCCACCCGGATCTCCTCGCGGCCGATCAGCTCCACCGGGATGTCGGGCATGCGCAGCGCACCGTCCTCGGTGAACAGCGACGCCATGCGGGGCCGGTCGCGCATCATCGCCGCGTCGCTGAACTCACCGCGCAGCGCCTCGATCTCGACGCGGTCCGCGGTGGCCTGGAAGTCGTTCATCACACTCTCCCTCTTCGTGCTGCTGTCGTCCTGAGGGGTACGACAACCCAGCCCGCCGGAATGTGAGGAGACGCGGCGCCCTGACATTCCGGCGCGCTGTCCTGTCGTATCGGTGAGGGAGCGGAAGCGAGCGAGAGAGGCGCACACCATGACCAGCGGAACCGGGACTGGGGCCGGAGCCGGGGCAGGAACCGGGCACGGCGACGAGCGGGGCGATGAGCGGGGCGCCGAGCGGGGCGCCGAGCTGGGTGATCCCGGCCTCGGCGCGATCATGAGCGAGCGCCGCCACCTGATCAACCTCGGCTACCGGCTCCTCGGCTCCCTCGCCGACGCCGAGGACGTGGTCCAGGAGACGTACGCCCGCTGGTACGCCATGTCCGCGCGGGAGCAGCGGGCCATCGAGTCCCCCGGTGCCTGGCTGACCACCGTCGCCAGCCGCATCTGCCTGAACCAGCTCGGTTCGGCGCGGGTCCGGCGGGAGACCTACGTGGGCGACTGGATCCCCGAACCGCTGCCCGAACCCACGGAGTGGGACATCGCGCCTGCGGGCGGCGCGGACCCGGCCGACCGGGTCACCCTCGACGAGTCGGTGACGATGGCCTTCCTGGTCGTCCTCGACGCGATGACCCCGGCCGAACGCGTGTCGTTCGTCCTGCACGACGTCTTCCGGTACCCGTTCGGCGAGGTCGCGGCGATCGTCGGCCGCACCCCGGCGGCCTGCCGCCAGCTGGCCTCCTCCGCCCGCCGCCGCATCCGCACCGCGCACACTCCGGCCGTGGCCCCGGGCACCGGACAGGCAGGCATCGTCCGGCAGTTCAGGACGGCGTGGGAGGCCAAGGACATCGAGGCCCTCATCGGCCTCCTCGACCCCGACGCCACCGCGACCGCCGACGGCGGCGGACTGGCCGTCACCCACCCGTACCCGATCGTGGGCGGCGAACGGATCGCGCACGCCTACGCCGAGATCGCCCGGGTGGCCGGCGACCGCACCACCTTCCTGGAGTGCACGGTCAACGGCCTGCCCGGTCTGGTGGCGTTCCAGGGCGGCTCCCTCGTCACGGTGTTCGCGTTCGAGGTGGTCGACGACCGCATCAGGAACATCTGGGCCGTCCGGAACCCCGAGAAGCTCCGGCCCTGGCGGACGACTGACTGACTGAATGACTGACGGGCGGACGCAGCACTGCGGCCCCCTCGGGTGCGCCGCCGGGGCGGGCGGCGCGGTCGAGGGGGCCGGCGTGGTGCGCGGGGTCAGGAAGGGCCGGGGCCCGGTACCGGGGTCAGCGGCAGCATCCGGCGGTCGTCGGCGCGGGCGTCGGCGAGGAGTTCGCGGCCCTTGTCCGTCATGAGCTCCGGGCGCCACAGGGTGCCGCCGTCGAGCTCGACCGTGACGTCGCTGACGCCGTCGACGGCGCCCACCTTCTGCTCGATCGACTGCATGATGGTCGGCACGGCCATGCAGAACGGTGCCGTCAGACTGATGCGCACCGTCGCGCGCCCGTCAGGGGCGAGGGACACCGCACGGATCAGGCCGAGATCGACGAGGCTCATCGGGCGCTGCCAGGACTGGCTGCACGGGTCGTAGACGTCCTGGAGCGCGGTGTGGACCTGCTCGGTCGTCGCCGTGGCGGGAGCGGGAGCGGGTGCGGGTGCGGTCGGCGCGGTCACGAGGCGGCCGCCCACTGCTCGGGGCGCATCTCGCGCCAGTTGGCCCACAGGGAACGGTTCCCGCCGTGCTCGGCGCGGGCCCTCGCGAACTCGTCGTCCTTGATCTGCTCGGCCGCCTTCGGCAGGTCGATCCCCGCGATGCGCGCGTAGTTGCCGGCCAGGAACGCGGCCCGCTGGTCGTGGGTGATCTGCTCCAGGCCGTAGCGCTCCAGCGTGCGGTCGGAGAACGTCAGGCGCGCCATCTTCTCCAGTACGGGCTGCGGGTGGAAGTGCAGGGCCCCGGAGGCGTAGATGATCTTCTCGGCGCCGCCGAGGGAGATCATCTGGGCCAGCGCCTCCTCCACGTACCCCATGCCGTGCGCCAGGATCGCGGAGGTGATCTCCAGGTTGGCGTAGACGTTGGGCAGCCGCATCAGCGCCATGGCGACCTCCTCCACGAACGGCGGGAGGCCGGCGTGGACGATCTCGAAGGAGAGGTCGATGTGGCGGATGGCGACCGTCTCCAGGTCGTCGATGCCGAAGGGGCCGAGCGGCACCAGACCGTTCGGGACGATCTTGTGCAGCGCGATGATCTTGATGCCGAGTTCCTTGGCGAGCTCGAAGAGCGGCTCGAACTCCGGGTCGTCGAGCCGCCAACTCAGGTCGGGAGAACCGGCGTTGGGGTACATCTTGATGCCGATCGTGCCCGGTACCTGAGCCACCTGCTCGCGCAGATCGCGCAGACACTCCTCGATGCCGACGGCGGGGTTGATCCCGGCGTACGGCACGATCCGGTGCGGCCACTTCTCGGCCAGCTCCCGGTTCTTCTCGCCGTTGCACAGACCGTCCTCGAACACGGCGTCGATGCGCAGCCGGTGGTTCACCGCCATGTCGACGTCGGACTCGGTGAAGAGCGTCCGTACGAGCAGCTCCGGCGGCCAGTCGGTGCAGAAGGCCTCGCGGGGGATGGCGGAGCCCTTCGTGGCGAAGCGCTCGTGCATGCCCCAGAGCATCTCGCGCAGGGCGAACGCGTGCAGGTTCGGGAACTCCCCGTCCTTGCGCAGGTTGTCGTCCGCCACGTTGTACGGGTGCACGGTGGCGTCAATCACGAACATGTTGTCGATCAACTGGATCTCCCGTAGCGGCGGTTGCGACCGGCCCGGCCGGTCGACGAGGGCGTGACGGGAGTGTGCGGCCGCGGCCTTCAGCGAGACTAAAGCGCCCGCCGGGACACTCCGGTCACCGACGGAAGGTGACCTTCGATGTTTTCTGCCCTGGGCTCCGCACTGCACGCACGGCGGCGCGTCGGCCTGTTACTGGCCGGGCTCGCCGCCGTCCTGGCCGCCCTGTTCGGCGGCACGGTGGACAGCAAGCTCACCAACGGGCTGTCCGACTACGACGATCCCGGCGGCGCCAACGTCGCCGCACGTCGCATCATCCAGCAGGCCACCGGCATCGACGCCCAGCAGGGCTATGCCGTCCTCGTCCGCACGGACGCGCCGATCGACCCCGACGGCCCGCTGCCCGCGTCCGTCGCGGCCGCGGTCGACCTGCTCAAGGGCCGGTCCGAGATCAAGAGCGTCGTCGACTACGCGTCGGCGTCGAACCCCGCCCTCGTCTCCGACGACGGCCGCAGCACCGTTGTTCTCGGCAACGTGGGACCCATGACCGAGAAGGCGACGGTCGCCGCGGAGAAGGAGCTCCAGGAGGCGATCGAGGACGATCCGGTCCTGCGCGACAACGCCTGGCTCGGCGGCGCGACCCCCGGCCACGTGCAGGTCGACGAGGTGTCCACCAAGGACCTCACCAGGGCGGAGACCTTCGCCCTGCCGTTCATCCTGATCCTGCTGTTCCTGGTCTTCCGCGGTGTGGTCGCGGCGCTCGTGCCGCTGGCCGGCGCCCTGGTCACCCTGCTGATCACGTTCGCGGGGCTGCGCGTCGCCACCCTGTTCATGGACGTGTCGTCGGGCTCGCTCAACCTCGCCTTCGCCCTCGGCCTTGGCCTCGCCGTCGACTTCGGGCTGCTGATGGTCTCCCGCTACCGCGAGGAACTCGCCGCGCACGGGCCCGGTGTCGAAGCCGTGCGCCGCACGATGGCGAGCGCGGGCCGTACCGTCTTCTTCAGCGCGCTGACCGTGGCTGCCGCGCTGGCCGCGATCACCGTGTTCCCGCAGCCCTACCTGCGGTCGATGGGTCTGGCCGGTGTGATCACGGTGATCGCGGCAGCCCTGTTCGCGCTGCTCGGGCTGCCGGCGCTGCTCGCCGTCCTCGGCACGCGCGTCAACGCCCTGGCACCGCGCCGCTGGCAGCGCAACGACGCGACCCAGGCGCAGGCGGGCCTCCGCTGGCACCGGATCGCTCACGGGGTGATGCGCCGGCCCGTGCTGGTCGCGCTCGGCGCGACCGGCATCCTGCTGCTGGTCGCCGCCCCGGTGACGGGCCTCAAGTTCACCGGCGCCGACGCGTCCATGCTGCCCGCCTCCACCAGCGCCGGACACGTGTCGCGGGCGCTGGAGAGCGACTTCTCCAAGCCGCCCGCCGCGCCGTTGCAGATCGTGCTCGACACCCCGTCGGCGGACGGCCGGATCACGGCCTACGCCCGCCAGGTCGCGGCCGTGGAAGGCGTGGAGGCGGTGGCCGACCCGGTCCGGCTGGACGACCGGCACTGGCAGATCGACGCGGTGCTCGGCGGCGCCCCGCTCGGCACCGAGGCCAAGGACGCCGCACAGCGGGTGCAGGACCTCGACGCGCCGGTCCTCGCGCGCCACACCGGGACGACCGCCGACTTCCTCGCGCAGAAGGCCAGCATCGGCGCCCACGTACCGCTCGCCGCGGGGACCCTCGCCGTGATCACGCTGCTCCTGCTGTTCGCCTTCACCGGGTCCGTGCTGCTGCCGCTGAAGGCGCTGGTGATGAACATCCTCTCCACGGGGGCCGCGCTCGGCTTCCTCGTCTGGGTGTTCCAGCACGGCAACCTGGGCTTCGCCGCCCAGAACGGCATCGAGGCGACCTCCCCGGTACTCGTCCTCGCGCTCGCCTTCGGGCTGTCCACCGACTACAACGTCTTCCTGCTCGGCCGGATCAAGGAGGCCAGGCAGGCCGGTCTCGACGACCGCTCGGCGGTGGCCGAGGGACTGGCGCGCACCGGTCCCGTGGTCACCTCGGCGGCTGCCCTGTTCTGCCTGGCGTTGGGCGCGCTCGCGCTGTCCCGCCTGGTGCTGGTGCAGGAGTTGGGGCTCGGCACCGCGTTCGCCGTGCTGATCGATGCGACGGTGGTCCGGGCCCTGCTGGTGCCCTCCCTCATGGCGCTGCTCGGCGGCGCCAACTGGTGGGCCCCCGGCCCGCTGCGCCGCCTGCACACGCGCCTCGGGCTCGACCGGCTGGAGACGGAGCCCGCTGCCGCGATGGCCCCGGTCCCGGGTGAGCATCCGGCGGAGCCGCTCGACCGGCAGCCCGCTGCGCGGGTGACCTGACCGGTCCCGCCTGTCCGCCGGCCCGGGTCCCGCACTCTCTGCGGGCCCGGGCCGACGTGCGCCGTGGGCACGCGAGGGTGCCGAACACGCCATTTACGCTACTCGTGTTGCGTAAATAGGAGACCCTGCCTACTCTGAATGACGAAACGGCCGTATCGAAATGCCCGGCAACCCCGACCGCGAGGAGCAGCCCCGTGACCACCCCCGCGCGCAGAGGCCGTCCCCGCAGTGGGGACGCCGACGGACGGATCCTGCGGGCCGCCCAGGACCTGCTGACCGAGCGGGGGTACGACAAGTTCGCCATCGACGAGGTGGCCGCCCGTGCCACCGTGGCCAAGACGACGCTCTACCGCAGATGGCCCACCAAGGACCACCTGCTCGTCGCGCTCGTCGCCCGGATCCAGGACGAGGTGGAAGTCGCCGACACCGGTGACATCCGGCGTGACCTGACCGTCTACCTCACGGCCGTCGCGACCGGCCTCGACCGGATGCGCCGCGTCGGCCGGGGCGCCGCGGGGGAGGCCGACCGGTCGGCCGGGGTCGTCGCCGAACTGGTGGCGGCCGCCGCCCGGCACCCGGACGTGGGCGACGCCGTACGCGGGCTGTTCGCCCGGCGCAACGCCCTGCCTCTCCGCCTGCTCGACCACGCCCGCGAACGCGGCGCGCTGCCTCCCGGCGCCTCGTCCGAAGTGCTCTTCGACCAGCTGGCCGGAGCCCTCTACTACCGGCTCCTGATCACCGGGGCGCCGATCGGCGCCGACTACGTCGACGAGCTCGTCGGCCAGGTACTGGCCGGGGTCGCCACCACCCCCCACCCAGAGAGGACCTGACCATGTCCGCCGACTCTTCCGTCTCTGCCCCCGCACCTGCCGCGTCCGCCGCCTCCGGACCGCACGACACGCAGCGGGCCACTCCGCACCGGCGCCGCCGCCGAATCCTGTTAGTGCTGGCCGGAGTCGTGGCCGCGCTCGGGGGCTACACGGTATGGACCAACACCCATCCGGTCCGGCTGACCGCGTCCATCGAGATCGAGGCCGCCCCCGAGCAGGTCTGGGCGGTGCTCACCGACCTCGACGCCTACCCGCAGTGGAACCCCTTCATCACCGAGGCCGTCGTCACCTCCGACGACGGCCTGCGGACGGGCGCGACGATGCGCAACCGCCTGGAACAGAAGGGCGAGACCAGCACGTTCACCCCGACCGTCCTCGAGGTGAGCGCCGGCCGTGAACTGCGCTGGCTGGGCAAGGTCGGGCCGGGCTGGATCGGCGACGGCGAGCACGGCTTCGTCATCGAGCGCACCGGACGCGGCACGGTCCGCCTCACGCAGAGCGAGAAGTTCTCCGGCGTCGCGGTGCCCTTCGTGGCCGACAGCCTCAGGAACGACACCTTGCCTCAGTTCCGGGCGATGAACAGCGCGTTGAAGCAGCGGGTCGAGCGGCTCGCCGCGCGCTGACCCCGGGAACCGCTGCGGACCGGGGCCCACGGCATCCGCCGCGGGCTCCCGGTTCACGCGCCCGGCCGGGTTACCAGGTCACCGGCAGGGAGGCGATGCCGTGCACCAGCATGCCCTCGGGGCGCCGCAGTTCGTCCTCCGCGACGGCCAGGCGCAAGGTCGGGAAGCGCTCGATCAGCGAGCCGATGGCGATCTGCAGCTCCGCGCGGGCCAGGCCCGAGCCGATGCAGTAGTGGGTGCCGTGGCTGAAGGCGAAGTGCGGGTTGGCCGGGCGGTCGAAGTCGATGCTGTCGGGGTTCTCGTACTGACGGACGTCCCGGTTGGCGGCACTGAGACTCGGCAGGACGGCGCTGCCCTTGGGGATCGTCACGTCGCCCAGCTCGACATCCTCCAGGGTGATCCGCAGCAGCGCCTCGTTGCCCGGCGGGTGGAGTCGCAGCAGCTCCTCCACCGCGGAGTTGATCAGATCCGGATCCTTGCGCAGCCGCTCCAGTTGCTCGGGGTGGGTGAGCAGCGCGACCACACTGTTGGCGATCTGGTTGACCGTGGTCTCGTGGCCGGCCACCAGCAGGCTGATGCCGAGGAAGATCAGCTCCTCCTCCTGCAGCCGGTCGCCGTCCTCGTCGTGGATCGAGACCAGCGCGGACAGCAGGTCGTCACCGGGGTTCTCGCGCTTGGCCGCCACCAGCTCCGCCAGATACGTGCGCAGGGCGATCTGCGAGGCGAGCATCTCCTCCTTGGACACGGAGGTGGTGGCGAGGAACACCCGGGACCACGCCGCGAAGTCGTCGCGGTCCTCGAAGGGCACACCGAGCAGCTCGCAGATGACGGTGACCGGGAGCTGGAAGGCCAGCGCGGGCACCAGGTCGACCGGCTGCTCCAGCTCTGCCATGGCGTCCAGCAGGGCGTCGGTGTGCTCCTGGATGCGGGGGCGCAGCGCGGCCACCCGGCGGGCCGTGAACTCGCGGGAGACCAGCTTGCGCACCCGGGTGTGCTCCGGCGGGTCCATGTTGAGCAGGCTCTTGAAGTTCTGCGGCGCCGCGGCGAGCCGGGGCGCCCCGGGCTCCAGCGTGGCCGCCCGGCTGAACCGGGGGTCCGACAGGGCGGTGCGCACGTCCTCGTAGCGGGTGAGCAGGAACGCCCGGTCGCCGCTGGGCATCCGCACCTGCGCGACCGGGTCCTCCTCGCGCAGGTGCGCGTACATCGGGCACTGGGCGAGCCCGGGCGGCTGCTCGAAGGGGTACGCGAGAGGGGTGGGGCCGGCCGCCTCCGCGGAGTCGGGCACTTCGGGGCTGAGGGGCATCTGGAGTCCTGTCCTTCGCGTTCGTCGAGGTCTGTGGGCGGGGCGCGCGGGGCGGTTCAGACGCCGGCCGGTGCCGTCGGCACCGGTGCGACGTCGAAGGGGCGGACCCGGTCCGCCTCCTGGAGCGGGTAGTAGATGCCGGAGAGGATCCGCCGCTTGAGCGGGGCGCTCGCATTCACCAGGCGGTACGCGGCCCGGCGCAGCAGCACCGGCAGCGGGCCGGACAGGGCGAACGCCCGTTCCTGGCGCAGCTGCAGGGCCCGGGCCCGGGCCACCGGTGCCTCGCGCTCCTCCTGGAAGCGGAGGGTCGCCCGGCCCAGCGCGGCCGCCTGGTCCTCGGCGCGCAGCGCCGGGGCCACCATGCGGGCCAGTACCGCCGCGTCCGTGATGGCGTGGTTGACGCCCTGGCCGAGCACCGGCGTCAGCGTGTGCGCGGCGTCGCCGATGAGCACCAGGCCCGGCCGTGACCAGCGGGGGACCACGGTGGTGAAGATGTCCAGCATGGACGTGTCCGACCACGTGGTGACCGCCGTCCGTACCTGTGCGGAGATCTCCGGCGCGAGCTCGTCCATCCGCGCGTGCAGCGCGCCCACGCCCTGTGCGCGCAGCTCCTTCAGGCCGCCCTTGGGGATGTTGAAGCCGACCCGTACGAGGTCGGGGACCGTGGGGATGAACAGCCCGTGCCGGGCGCCGCGGATGCGCACGCGGTAGGTGTGGCCGTCCCAGACGTCGGGCCGGGGCACCTTGAACCAGACGAAGTCCCGCTCCAGGGGCTGCTTCTCGTACCGCAGGCCCGACATCTCGCGGACCTTGCTGAACCGGCCGTCCGCCGCCACCGTCAGCGCCGCCGAGATCTCGAACTCGCCGTCGGTGCCCTTGCAGCGCACCCCGGTGACCGTCGAGCCGTCGCGCAGCAGCGCGGTGGCGGTGGTGCGGCGCAGCAGCCGGAAGCCGGGCAGCTGCGCGCCCTGGGCGGCCAGCGCCTCGAGCAGCGGCGGCTGCGGCAGCTCCATGGGGAACGGGCACGGCCGTTCGTAGTCGGCGAAGTCCGCGCGCAGCACGGTGCGGCCCTGGTCGGTGATCTCCATCCGGCGGGTCTCGAGGGTCTGCTCGCGCAACCCCTGCAGGACCCCCATCCGTTCCAGGAGCCAGACGGAGTCGGGGGAGATGGACTCGCCGCGGAACGACCGGTCGAAGCGCGCGCTCTGCTCCACGACGACGACGGACACGGACCTCCGCGCCAGTTCCAGCGCGAGGGTGAGCCCCGCGGGCCCCCCTCCCACCACACAGACCTGTGCTTGCACCGCCCCTGTCATCGCCACTGCCTCTCCACGGACGTGATGGTCACCGGGAGCCTGCGGGGCCCGGCTAAAGCGCCGCTTGCGGTCGTGCGCGCACGGCGGTCGCCGGGTTCGGCGGGGCGACTCGGGTCGCTCGATCCGGCCAATTCCGAAACGCGCGTTGCGTAATTGCGCGAGGTGCTCGTACTCTGAATAACGAAACGTACGTAGCGAAAATGTGGACGCAAGAACCGCTTAAGGCCGACCGGACACGATCCGGCCGCAACGCATCGATCACGAAGGCCAGGGTGAGAAGGATGTCGGCCAGGAACGGACGGGAAGTGCCGGACACCGGCGAGATGGTGGTCGTGCACCGCCTCTTCCGGCGGGAGTACGAGGCGTCGGTGGCGGTGGTCCGCGCCGTCGCCCCCGGTGACACCGCGCGCAGCGCCGTCGTCGCCGCCCATCTGGCCGCGCTCAACCAGATGCTGACGGAGCATCACCTCGCCGAGGACGAGCTGGTCTGGCCGCGACTGGTCGCCGACCCGGCCGTCGACAAGGGCCTGGTGGCCCGCATGGAGGAGCAGCACGAGCGGATCGCCGACGCCCTCGGCCGTCTGGAGCGTGCCCTGCCCGACTGGGGCACCGGAGCCGACGCCGGCCTGAGGGACACGGTGGCGGACGCCTGCGCGGCCCTGCTGCCCGCCCTGGACGAGCACCTCGGCGACGAGGAGCGGCACATCCTGCCGCTGGTGCCCGACCGGTTCACCGTGCAGGAATGGGCGCGGCTCAGCGAGCGCGGCCGGGCCGCCGTGCCCAAGTCGCACCGCCTGTACATGCTGGCCGCCCTCGGCGAGGCCGCCGGCACCGACCGCAGGGACGAGTTCCTGGGCCGGCTGCCCGCACCCGTCCGCCTGCTGTACCGGGTGGCCGGCCCCCGGCTGCGCCGCCGCACCTGGTCCCACCTGAGCGGGGGCCGTGCCGAGCAGCGCGTGGCCGCGGCCTGAGCAGTCCCAGCCGTCAGACAAGCGAGGCAGTGAAGTGAGGAAGAGTCCGTGAGCGCACCCGTGACGACCAGGCCCGCTCCCGCCGACCGGGCCGAGGCGCTGGACCGCATCCGCGACCTGCACACCGAGGGGCGCCTTGCGGAGGAGTTCCCCGGCGTGAGCGGCCTGCTGGCCGTCCTCGCCCAGGGGCCCGCCGCCGCGGCCGACCTGGCCAGGGCCGGCCGGCTCCTCGCCCGGGTCGACCCCGGCCGCATCCACGCCCTGCACCCCGACGCCCGGCCGCTGCACGTCACGGTGTCGGGGCACGGCACGCTGGACGCGCTCACCGGCCCGCTCACCGCCGAACTCGCCCGCCACGGCATCCCGTTGCGGCCCACCATCGGCGACCACGACTCCTGGCGGCGCGATCTCCAGGACACCGCGGGACCCCTGTACGCCGACGACATCGACCTCTCGCTCGTGCTGCTCGACGCCCAGTCCGTCTTCGACGAGCTCCCGCAGCCCTGGCGGGTGTCGGACGCGGCCGAGGCGGTCACCGCCCGGCTCGGTCTGCTCCAGCGGCTCGCCGAGAGCTACGTCCGCGACGGCTCCGGCACCCTTGTGCTCAATACCCTGCCGCTGCTCACCGGGCAGCTGCGTCAGCTCGTCGACCACCGCTCACGCACCGAACTCTCCGTGCTGTGGCGGGAGTTCAACGCGGGACTGCTGCGCATCGCGCTGGCCCACCCGCGGGTGCACGTGGTCGACCTCGAACCGCTGATCGCCGAGTCGGGGCCGGTCCGCGACAGCCGGCTCGCCGTCTACACCAAGGAACACCTCGGCGCGGAACTGCTCGGCCGGTACGCCCGCGAGATCGGACACCTGGCCCGGGCCCTGCGCGGCCGCACCAAGAAGGTCCTCGTCGTCGACCTGGACCACACCCTGTGGGACGGCATCCTCGGCGACGACGGCCCCGACGGTATCGCCGTCTCCGGGACCTACCGGGGCGAGGCCTTCGGCGCCTTCCAGAAGACCGTGCGCCAGCTCGGCTCCCAGGGCGTCCTGCTCGGCGTGTGCAGCAAGAACGACCAGGAACCGGTGGAGCAGGTGCTGGCCGGCCATCCCGACATGGTGCTGCGCCCCGACGACTTCGTCCGGATCACTGCCAACTGGCAGCCCAAGGACGGCAATCTGCGGGAGATGGCCGCCCGGCTCAACCTCGGCACGGACAGCTTCGTGTTCGTGGACGACTCGCCCTTCGAGTGCGGTCTGGTCGCCTCGTCCCTTCCGGACGTCGCAGTGGTCCGACTCGACGAGGAACCGGCCCTGCACATCGACCGACTGCTCGCCGACGGCTGGTTCGACGTGCGCGAGCTGACCGAGGCCGACCGTGGCCGGGCCGGCCAGTACCGGGCCGACGCCGGCCGTCTGGAACTCCTGGACGGCGCCGCCTCCATGGAGGAGTACCTCCAGGCCCTGGACGTGCGCGTCACCGTCGCCCCGGCCACGGAGGCCGACGTGCCCCGGATCTCCCAGATCACCCTGCGTACCAACCAGTTCAACCTCACCACGCGGCGGCTCGGCACGGACGACGTGCGAGCCAGGATCGCCGCACCGGGCCGGCTGGTCCTCGCCATCCGGGCCCAGGACCGCTTCGGCGACAACGGTCTCGTCGGCGCGGTGTTCGCCGAGCGCGATGCCGACGCCCTGCGCATCGACAACGTCCTGCTCAGCTGCCGGGTCTTCGCCCGCGGCATCGAACAGGCCGCCCTGACCGCCCTGCTGGCGCACGCCCGGGACACCGGCGCGCCGGCCGTCGTCGCCTCGTACCGGCCCACCGCCAAGAACGGCAAGGTCCGCGACCTGTACCCCTCGCTCGGCTTCGACACGGTCCGCACCGGCGACGACGGCTCCCACGACTTCCGCCACGACCTGACCGAACTGCCGTCGCACCCCGGCCACGTCACCCTGGACGCGTCCTTCGGGCCGCCCGCCACGACGTAAGTCCCCCCGACCTCCCGGTTCCGGCCGGGACCGGCACCGACCCGGCGCGACATCATCCCCCGCCGCGCCAGGGCCGGACCGGTCCCGCCGGAGCCGGGAGCCGCACGCGGCACACGCGTGCGGACCCTCACCGACTGCCGCCCGTCACCCCCCCTGTGGCGGGCGGCAGTTGTATGCCCGGCTCCGGACGTCCGGATCCGGCCGCGCAGCACAAGCGGCGCCTTAGCGCAACGGGTGAGTCTCGGAAGCGTCCCAGACAGCCATCGCGCCGGCGCCAAGCCTGCGGATCTCGGAGAGGTCAGGCAAAGACGTTGACAAGCTTCCGAACCTTCACGGAACTGGTTCTGGACCGTGCGGCCGAACTCGGTACCGAGGACGCCTTCATCTTCCTGCCGGACGACGCCAATGGCTCGGTCCCCGAGCACCTGTCGTACGCCATCCTCGACCAGGAGGCCCGCCGGATCGCCTCGTGGCTGCAGGCGAACGGCGCCGAGGGCGGCCAGGTGCTCCTGCTCTACCCCTCGGGCACCGACTTCATCAAGGCGTTCACCGGCTGCCTCTACGCCGGTTCCGTCGCCGTGCCCGCCCCGCTGCCCACCGAGCAGGGCCAGCACTTCACCCGGGTGTCCGGCATCCTGCGCGACGCCGAGGTCCGCGCGGTGCTGACCGACTCGGCGAGCGCGCCCGAGATATCCGCCTGGCTCGTCTCCGAGGGCTTCACCGACGTCAAGTGCCTGGCGACCGACACCGCGGACCACGGTGACGCGAGCGCCTACCGGGTGCCGGACCTCACCCCCGAGCACCTCGCGTTCCTGCAGTACACCTCCGGCTCGACCAGCGACCCCAAGGGCGTCATGGTCTCGCACCGCAATCTGCTGGCCAACGAGGCCGCGATCCAGAACGCCGCCGGAACCGACGGGCAGACCCGGTTCGGTGGCTGGCTGCCCTTCTACCACGACATGGGTCTCATCGGGCACATCCTGCACCCGCTGTACATCGGCGGCTCCGCCGTACTGCTCTCGCCGACGTCCTTCCTGCGCCGCCCGCACCGCTGGCTGAAGTCCATCGGCGACTACGGCGTCACCATCGGCGGCGGCCCCAACTTCGCCTACGACCTGTGCGTGCGCCGGGTCACCGACGAGCAGCTCGCCGAACTCGACCTGTCCACCTGGGTCAGCGCCGCCAACGGTGCCGAACCGATTCGCCGCGAGACCATCGAGGCGTTCACCCGGCGCTTCGCGCCCGCCGGCTTCAAGCCCGAGTCGTTCTTCCCCTGCTACGGCATGGCGGAGACCACCCTGCTCGTCTCCGGCACCCCCAAGGACCGCCGCCCCGCCGTGCGCACCGTCGACGCGGCCGCCCTCGAACAGGGCACGCTCACCGACCCGGTGGCCGAGGGCACGAGCCGTGAGCTGGTCAGCAGCGGCGTCATCCACGACTTCACGGTGAAGATCGTCGACCCCGACACCCGCAGGGAACGCCCGGAGGGCTCCGTCGGCGAGATCTGGGTCAAGGGCGACAGCGTGGCCTCCGGCTACTGGAAGCGCCCGCTGACCAACGTGGAGATCTTCGACGCCCACATCACCGACGGCGACGGCGGCGAGGACACCGGCGGCTGGCTGCGCACGGGCGACCTCGGCGCCCTGGAGGACGGCGAGCTCTACGTCACCGGCCGCCTCAAGGAGCTGATCATCTTCTCCGGCCGCAACCTCTACCCGCAGGACGTCGAGCGGGCGGTGCAGGCCACCGACAAGGCCCTGGGCGCCGGCGCCGGCGCGGTGTTCACCGTCGAGACCGACCGCGAGCGCCTCGTCGTGGTGCAGGAGGTCAGGATCAGCGCCGTCGACGGCGACCTGCGCAGCCTGGCCACGGCCATCCAGAGCCGCATCGGGCAGCAGCTCAACGTCCCCGCGGGCAACGTGATCCTGGTGCGGCCCGGCACCATCCGCAAGACCACCAGCGGAAAGATCCAGCGCACCCTGATGCGCAAGCTGTTCCTGCAGGGCGAGCTCACCCCTCTGTACGAGGTGCTCGAACCGGCGGTCCGCGGGATCGTCGCCGACGCCGCCGGACCCGCCCTGGCGGCGACGGTCTGACATGACGGAACGGACCCGCTCGGCCGCCGAGGAACTCGACGCGTTCCTCGGCGACCCCGACGACCCCGGTGGCTGGTTCTCGTACGAGCGCTGCGTGCAGCTCGACGACAAGGAGGAGTTCCCGGCCGACATCTGCCGCAGGCTCGACGACTGGGGCCTGCCCGGCCACTACGTGCCCGTCGAGCACGGCGGCCGGCTGACCGACTACGCGACGCTGCTCCAGGTCATGCGCGCCGTCGCCCGCCGCGATCTCACCGTGGCCATCGGGCACGGCAAGACCTACCTCGGCGGCATCTGCGTCTGGGTCGCGGGCACGCCCGCGCAGGCCGCGGGACTCGGCGCGGACATCCGGGCCGGCGTGCCCGTCTCGCTCGGCCTGACCGAGCGCGCCCACGGCAGCGACCTGCTCGCCGGCGAGGTGCGCGGCACCCCCGGCGCGACGGGCTGGCTCGTCGACGGCGAGAAGTGGCTGATCAACAACGCGACGCGGGGCAGCCTGCTGTCCCTGCTCACCCGCACCGACCCGGCCGGAGGCCCCCGTGGATTCAGCGTCCTGCTCGTGGACAAGCGCACGCTGGACCCGGCGACGTACCACCACCTGCCCAAGGTGCACACGCACGGCATCCGCGGCGCGGACATCTCCGGCATCTCCTTCGAGGGCGCGGCGGTCGACCGCTCCGCGCTCGTCGGCGCGGAGGGCGCGGGCCTGGAGATCGTCCTCAAGGCGCTGCAGCTGACCCGCACCATGTGCGCGGCGCTCTCCCTGGGCGCCGCCGACCACGGCCTGCGCATCGCCGTCGACTTCGCCGTCGAGCGCGAGCTCTACGGCCGCCGGCTCGTCGAACTCCCGCAGGCCCGCCGGGTCCTGGGCACCGCCGCCGCCGACGTACTGCTGCACGAGGCACTGGGCACCGCCGCCTCCCGCCTGGTGCACACCCAGACGGACGAGATGAGCGTCACCGCGGCCGTCACCAAGTACCTGCTGCCCAGCGGCACCGAGGACGTCCTGTCCCGGCTCACCCGGGTGCTCGGCGCCCGCGCCTTCCTCAAGGGCGTGCACGCGCACGGCTCGTTCCAGAAGGTGGAACGCGACCACCGCATCGTCGGCATGTTCGACGGCAACACCCTGGTGAACCTCAACTCCCTGGTCAACCAGTTCCGTTCACTGGTACGCGGCAGGCAGCGCGGCACCGGCGACGTGACCGGCGCCCTGGACGCCTACGACCTGTCCGCGCCGCTGCCCCGGCTCGACCCCGCACGGCTGTCCCTGGTCGCCCGCCGCGGCAGCGGCGTCCTGGCCGGCCTCGAACCCTCGGTGGCCCGGCTCGCGGAACTGGCCGCGCAGCAGCCCGCGCTGGCCCCGGCCGCCACGGCGGCCCGCCGCGTCGCGGCCGTCACCGACCGGGTCCACGAGGAGATGGAGCAGTGGAAGGGCCTCGTCGGCGACGTCCCGCCCGCCGCCTTCGAGGTGGCCCGCCGCTACGCCCTCTGCCACGCCGCGGCGGTCTGCATCGGCCTGTGGACGCACAGCGCGCCCCAGTTCACCGGCACCGCCACGGAACCCCTGTGGCGGGACGGACTGTGGCTGCGGGCGGCCCTCGACCGGATCCTGGACCGCCTGGGCGAACCCGGCGCCGGGGACGACGAGGCCCACGACGCGCTGCTCGACCACCTGATCACCACCAGGCGGGCCGGCGAACTGTTCTCGCTGCGCCCCCACCGACTGCCGAACGCGCAGGCCGAACCGGTGGCCGACGCCACCACCGCACGTAACTGAGAGGACGCCATGCTGATCGGTACCGCGGCCAACGGGCCGCACGGAGCGTCCGCCGGAGCACAGGGAACCCACCCGCCCGGCGGCCAGGAAGGCCGGGCCGTCGCCCGCATCGCCGAGCTGGAGGAACGCCTCGGTGACCCCACCGACGAGCGCGGCGAGCTCTCGTACGCCGCACTGCTCGCGGACGACGAGCGCGGCGAACTGTCCGAGCCCGGCGAGCGGGCCCTCGACGAACTGGCCCTCAACGCCGAGTTCGTGCCGGTGCACCACGGCGGACGCCTTGAGCGCATCGACACCCTCGTCCGGGTGATGCGCCAGGTCTTCCGCCGCGACATCGCCCTCGGACTCGGCTACGGCGTCACCTCGTTCATGGCCGCCGTCAACGTGTGGAGCTCCGGTACCGAACAGCAGCAACGCCGCCTCGCCGAGCTGCTGCTCGACGGCAAGAAGGTGTCGGTGGCCTACCACGAACTCGCCCACGGCAACGACTTCGTCCGTAACGAGTTCCAGGCCCGCCCGGTGGACGGCGGCTACCTCCTCAACGGCGCCAAGCAGGTCATCAACAACGCCGACCGGGCCGCGGCCTGGGTGCTGTTCAGCCGCACCAGCCCCGCCCCCGGCAGCCGCAGCCACTCGGTCGTGCTGGCCGAGCGGGACGACCTGGACCAGGACCGCTTCCAGGTCCTGCCGCGCTACGACGCGGTCGGCGTCCGCGGCTGCCACCTGTCGGGCCTGGACTTCACGGACTGCCCGGTGCCCGACTCCGCGCTCGTCGGCGAGGAGGGCAAGGGCGTCGAACTCGCCCTGCGGGCCTTCCAGATGACCCGCAGCGCGGTGCCCGGCATGGCCCTCGGCGCCACCGACACCGCCCTGCGCACCGTCACCGGCTTCGCCCTCGGACGCCAGCTGTACCGCAAGTCCGTCATGGACATCCCGCACGCCAAGGCGACCCTGTCCACGACCTTCCTCGACCTGCTGATCTGCGACAGCCTCTCGCTCGCCGCGACCCGCGCCGTGCACGTGCTGCCCGAGGAGACCAGCGTCTACGCGGCCGTGGTCAAGTACCTGGTCCCCAAGATGCTCACCGACGCGATGTACGACCTGTCCATCGTGCTCGGCGCCCGGTTCTACACCCGCGAGGGCGAGTTCGGGATCTTCCAGAAGCACGTGCGCGACCTGCCCGTCCTCAGCCTCGGCCACGCCGGCTCCGCGGCCTGCCAGGCCACGATCATCCCGCAGCTGTCCCGGCTCGCCCGCCGCGCCTGGTTCAAGGACGACCCGGCGCCCGCGAGCCTGTTCCGGCCGCGCGAGGACCTGCCCGGCATCCCCTTCGACCGGCTCACCCTCGCCAGCGGCCGGGACGGGCTCAGCGCCTCCCTGGTCGCCGCCGTCGACCGGCTGCCCAGTTCGAGCCCCGAGGAGCGGGCGGCCCACGGCGCCGCCCTGCGCCTCATGGACGAACTGCGCCAGATCCAGGAGCAGAGCCTCGGCCTCGCCCCGCAGGACCGCACCGCCCTGGCCAGCCCGGCCACCTTCGCCCTCGCCGACCGGTACGCGGTGCTGCTCGCCGCCGCCGCGGTGATCGGCGTGTGGCAGGAGGCCCAGGGCGGCCCCGACGACTTCCTCGCCGACCCCGCCTGGCTCGCCGCGGCCCTGCACCGGCTCGGCCGGCGCCTCGGCCACCAGCTGCCCGACCTGCCCGCCACCTGTGAGACGCGGCTGCACGACGAGGTGCTCCGCCGCTTCCACGACGCCCGCAGCTACGACCTCTACAACACCCCGCTGGCGGGCTGAGAAGCCTTCCCAGCCAGTCGAGTTGACCGACCGAGGAACTCTTCCGAGGAGCGCAGAATGTCCGTTCCCACCACCGGACGCACCACCGACGAACTGACCGCGTGGCTGTCCGACCGCATCGCCCTCTACCTCAAGCGCAGGCCTCAGGAGATCGACCCGAGCGTGCCCCTGGCCGAGTACGGCCTCGACTCCGTCGCCGCCCTCAGCCTGTGCGGCGACATCGAGGAGGACTTCGACCTGATCCTCGAACCGACGGTCGCCTGGGACTACCCGACGGTCCAGGCCCTCGCCACCCACCTGGCACAGAGCCTGGCCGAGCCGGCGGCGGGCTGATGGACCGGATCGCCATCGTCGGTCTCGACTGCAGGTTCCCGGGGGCGCCCGACGCGGGCGCCTACTGGGAGCTGCTGATGCGCTCGGGGGACGGGATCTCCTCGGTCCCCCGACAGCGGTGGGACGCCGCGGACTTCCACTCGCCGACCCCGGCGGAAGGACGCGCCAACACCACCGAAGGCGGCTTCATCGACGACCCGGACGCCTTCGACAACGAGTTCTTCACCGTCTCCCCCCGTGAGGCGGCCGCCATGGACCCGCAGCAGCGGCTGCTGCTGCAGTGCGCCTGGCGCGCCGTCGAGGACGCGGGGATCGCCCCGAAACAGCTCGCCGGCACGTCGACCGGCGTCTACGTCGGCATCATGGGCAACGAATGGGCCCAGCTGCACCTCACCGACTACGACCGGGTCAGCGCCCAGGTCGGCTCCGGCAACGGCTACTGCATGACGGCCAACCGGGTCTCCTACCACCTGGACCTCAAGGGCCCGAGCCTCGCCGTGGACACGGCCTGCTCCTCATCGCTCGTCGCCGTGCACCTGGCGGGCAACGCCCTGCTGTCCGGCGAGTGCGACTACGCCATCGCGGCGGGCGTCAACGTGGCGCTCACCCCCGCCCTGTCCATCTTCTACAACCAGGCAGGACTCTCCGCGCCCGACGGCCGCTGCAAGCCGTTCAGCGCCCAGGCCAACGGCATCGGCCGCGGCGAGGGCGTCGGCGCCGTCGTCCTGCGCCGCCTGGAGGACGCGCTCGCCGACGGACAGCAGGTGTACGCGGTCATCCGCGGCACCGCCGTCAACCAGGACGGCCGCAGCAACGGCATCACCGCCCCCAACCGCTGGTCGCAGCAGGAGGTCATCGGCGCCGCCTACCGCCGGGCCGGGATCGAACCGGACCAGGTGGCCTTCACCGAGGGACACGGCACCGGCACCGTGCTCGGCGACATGATGGAGGTGTCGGCCCTCGGCCACCACCACGCCGGACGCACCGGGCGGCCGATGGCCCTCGGCTCGGTCAAGGGCAACTTCGGGCACACCGAGGGCGCCGCCGGCATCGCGGGACTCATCAAGGTGGCCCTGTCGCTGCACCACGGCACCGTGCCCGCCAGCCGGTTCGCGGCCAAGGAGAACGAGCGGCTCGACCTGCGCGGCAAGGGACTGCGGCTGCTGAAGGCACCGCTGCGGCTGCCCCGCGGCGCCAGCGTCGCCGGACTGAGCAGCTTCGGCATGGGCGGCACCAACGCCCACGCCGTCCTGGAGTCCGCGCCGCCGGCGGCCGCCCGCCCGGCCGCCCGCCCCGACGAGCGGCCCCGGGGCATCGGCAGCGCCCTGTTCACGCTGACCGCGCCCAGCCCGCAGGCCCTGCACCGCAACCTCGCCGCGCAGGCCGACGCGCTGAGCGCCCGGCGGGCCCCCGTCGGCGCCGTCGGCTGGAACTCCCACCGGGTCAAGTCCGGCCACCGGCACCGCTTCGCGGTCAGCGCCCCGGACACCGCCACCCTCGTCCAGCGCCTGCACGCGGCGGTGGCCGACCCCGCCCTGTTCGCCGGCCTCACCGGAGAGGCGGGCGGCGCCCCGCGCACCGCGTTCCTGTTCACCGGACAGGGCTCGCAGTACCCCAGGATGACGGCGGGCCTGTACGAGGAGTCGCCGCTGTACCGGCACTTCCTCGACGAGGCCGACGCCGCGCTGCGCCCGCACACCGGCCGCTCCGTGCGGGACCTCGTCCTGACCGGCGACGAGTCGGTGCACCTCACTCAGTGGGCCCAGCCCGCCCTGTTCGCCGTCGGCCACGCCCTCGGCCGCACACTGCAGGAACTCGGCGCGGAGCCCTCGCTGCTGCTGGGCCACAGCGTCGGCGAGTACGCGGCCGCCTGCCTGGCCGGCGTGTTCCCGCTGGACGCGGCGGCCCGGCTGATCGCGGCCCGCGGCGCGCTGATGCAGCAACTGCCCGACGGCGGCGGCATGCTGGCGGTCCTCGCCGGTCCCGAGGAGCTCGCCGAGCGGCTGGCCGACGAGCCGGAGGCCGGGATCGCCGTCGTCAACGGCCCGCACGCCACCGTGCTGTCCGGCGACTCCATGGCGCTGATGCGCCTGGACAAGGAGTTCGAGCGGGACCGGATCCGCACCCGGACGCTGCGCGTCTCGCACGCCTTCCACTCGCACCTCATGGAGCCCATGCTGGACGACTTCGCCGAGGTCGCCCGCGAGGTCGGCGGGGGAGTGCCCCGACTGCCGCTGTACTCCACGCTGTACGGCAGGCTGCTGGACGGCGAGGCGATGGACGCCGACTACTGGGTGGCGCACATCCGCCGGCCGGTGCTGTTCGCGGACGCGTTCACCGCGCTGCGCGACGCCGGGCCCAGCCACACCGTGGAGGTCGGCCCCTCGCCCGTGCTGTCCTCCCTGACCCGCAAACTGCCGCCCCCCGAGTCCGGCACCCGGCCGGTCGTCACCGCCCCCGTGCGCGGCGCGGACTCCGGCGGCCAGGACCTGGCCGACACGGTCGCCGAGCTGTACCGCGGCGGCCTCGACCCGCGCTGGGAGAACGCCTACGAGACCCGCGACCAGGCACCGTACCGGCTCAGCCCGTACGCCTTCAGCGACGAGCACCGGTACTGGACCGCGGGCCCGGCCCGCCGCTCCGGCGCACCCGCGCCGACCGTCACACCGGACGGACCGGCGCGGCCGGCCGGCCGGAGCACGGACACCGGGGTGCTCGTCCTGGAACGCCCCGCGCCCGCCGACCCGGTGACCGAGGCGGCGCTGTCCGCCATCGGACAGGTCGGCGGCTACGAGGTGGCCGAGCTCGGCCCGCTGCTGCGGCTCTACGAGGACCTGGGCTTCGACTCCGTGATGGTCATGGAGCTGAAGAAGCGCCTGGAGGAACGCCTGCCCGCCCTCGCCGAACTGACGGTGCAGGACCTGCTGCCCCGGCTGGCGTCGGTCGGTGACCTCGTGGACTTCCTGCGGGAGTACTGCGCTCCCGCCATCGACAGCACCCAGGAGAGGACAGCATGAGCGACCACCCGCAGGACCGGCAGGTCCATCTCGCCTCCGTCGGCACGGCCCTGCCCGGCGAGGCGGTCGGCAACGCCGAACTGGCCCGGGTCCTGGGCGCGAACGAGGAATGGATCGAGATGTTCATCGGCACCAGGACCCGGCACTTCGCCCGGGACCTGAAGACCGGTGCCGTGCGCTGGTCGCTGGCCGACCTGTGCGCCCAGGCGGGCGAGCGCGCCATCGCCGCCGCCGAGGTGGACCCGGGCGACATCGACTTCGTCGTCCTGGGCACCGCCACCCCCGACACCCTGATGCCGGCCACCGTCAACAACGTCGTCGATCTGCTCGGCCTCGACCAGGTGCCCACCTTCCAGCTGCAGTCCGGCTGCGCGGGCGCGGTGCAGGCGCTCAGCCTGGGCCGCACTCTCATCGCGTCCGGCGAGTACCGCACCGGCCTGGTCATCGGCGGCGACGTGTGCAGCAAGCACCTCGACGTCGACCGCGACCTCGCCAAGGCGGCCCCCAGCGACCTGGTCAACTTCGTGCTGTTCGGCGACGGCGCGGGGGCCGCCGTCCTCACCGACGAACCGCGCGGCGCCCAGGTCGTCCTGCGGCACGTCCTGAACCGCTTCACCGGCCTGGGCCGCAAGCCGGGCCAGGTCATCGAGTGGTTCGGCCTCGCCGACCGCTACGACGACCGGCAGGCCCTCACCGAGGACTACAAGGCCATCGAGGAGCACGTCCCGGTGATGGCCGTGGAGATCCTCTGGGAGCTGCTCGGCGAACTCGACTGGAGCCAGGACGAGTTGGACTACATCCTGCCGCCGCAGCTGTCCGGCCGGATGACCCGCAAGATCACCGAACAGCTCGACGTGCCCTCGGCCACCGAGATCTCCTGCGTCGCCGACACCGGCAACAACGGCAACGCACTGCCGTTCCTGCAGATCGAGCGGCTCCTGGAGAAGATGACCGCCGGTCAGAAGGCACTCGCCGTCGCCATCGAGTCCAGCAAGTGGATCAAGGCCGGCTTCGCCCTGGAGAGGATATGACCACTACACGCCCCGCCTACAGCCTGGCCGACTTCGTCACGACCGTCCGCGACGAACTGGGCCTGCCCGTCACCGACGAGCAGGTCGCCGCCGACTTCGACGAACTCCCCGAATGGGACTCGCTGCACCTGCTCAAACTCGTCACCGCGGTGGAACTGGCCACCGGCCTCACCGTCCCGGTCGGCCGGGTCCTGGAGGCCCGCAGCCTGCGCCGGTTCTACGAACTGGCGGTCCCGGCATGACCGACGCACCGCAGCGGCACCAGGAACGGCGCCGCCGCCACACCCTGTACTTCCTGGAGTGGGCGGCCGGGCAGCGGCCCGTGCACCTGGACACCGACATCGACATGACCCGGATCCAGGCCCACCGGGCCGCCGCCCGCGCCGCCGGCACCCGCTACTCCGTCGTCAGCTACCTGCTGCACGCCACCGGGCGGGCGATGGCCCGGCACCCCGAGGCCAACGCGGTCATGGCACCGGGCTGGCCGTCCGTGCTGCGCCGGCCCCGGACCGTACGGTTCGGCCAGGTGACCGCGAAGCTGGCCCTGGACCGCACCGTCGACGGGGAGCGCACCGTGCTCTCCGCCCTCGTGCCCCGCCTTGAGCAGCTCTCGCTCGACCAGGTCCAGGAACAGGTGGACCGCTACCGGGGCGAACACACCGCAGCCCTCCCCGAGTTCAAGGGCGTACGGATGCTGGGGCGGCTGCCCGTCCCGCTCGGCAGGGCGGCCTTCGCGGCGGCCCTGCGCGACCCGCGCCGCCGCCCGGGGATCTTCGGCACGGTGTCGGTCAGCTCCCTCGGGCACGGCGCCGTCGACGGGTTCCACTCCGCCGGCGGCACCGCCGTCACCCTGTGCGCGGGACGCGTCGTGGACCGGGCCGTCGTACGGGACGGACAGGTCGTGGCGGCGCCCGTCATGCGGCTCGGGCTCACTTTCGACCACCGGGTGATCGACGGGGCGGCCGCCGCCGACCTGCTCGGCGATCTCCGCCAGACCATGGAGGACTTCGATGACGGCTCCAGGGAAACCCTCCCCGGGCCGGACGTTCGGCGAGCCGATCGTGATCACCGGGCCGCGCGGGGACTGGAACGGAGTCCGACGTGACCTCGCCACCCACGCCACCGCGATCCTCTACGCACGCCTGGACGACTGGCGTCCCGAGCGGGCCGGGGGACCGCGGCTGCGCGCGCTGCTCGGCCGGGACTGGGCCCGCTACCTGGACCTGACCCACCCCGAGGTGCGCACCCGGTTCGCCTCGTCGCGGGTGCTCCTGAAGTTCGCCGCGGGCGCCGCGCTGCACGTGCCGCCGCAGTCGGTCGAACTGGGCTACACGCCCTCGGGACGCCCGTACCTGCACGGCTACGACGGCGTGCAGATCAGCCTCAGCCACACCGAGGACCTGCTGCTCGTGGGACTCGCCACCGGCGCCGTCATCGGCGTCGACGCCGAACGCGCCGACCGCACCCTGTACGGGGCGGGACTCGGCCGGCACCTGTGCACCCCGCACGAGGCCGAGATGATCGAGGCGATGGCCGACCACGAGCGGGACCCGGCGATGGTGCGCCTCTGGACGCTCAAGGAGGCGTACAGCAAGGCCATCGGGCTCGGCATGCAGTTCCGCTTCACGGACTTCGGGTTCGAGACCGACGGCACCCCGACCGAGGTGCGCCGCCCGGACGGCACCCCCGGCTCCGGCAGCGAGTGGTCCTTCCGCACCTACGGGCTGCTCGACCGCTACACGGTCAGCGTGGCCGTGGGCGATTCCGGGTTCGGCGTCACCACCGACACCCAGGCGCACACCATGCTCGACGCCGGCATCGTCGACGCCCTGTCCGAGGTGCTCGGCCACGAGGAGGACGAGCGGCACGAGCGGGACGACTGGTGGTGAGCGGGCTTCCGGCGCCCGCTGTACAACCGGCCCGCAAGCGGCGGCCCGGACACTGACCGCACACAGCGGGGAGCCATCATGGACCAACAGCACCTGACCCAGCCAGAATTGACGGAGCATCACCTCCTGGAGCTCAAGGAGTTCGCCCTCCTGCACGCCCGGGGACAGGGCATGGCGCCGGGCAAGGCCGCCCGCATCCTGTCCGGGATCAGCAACGACCGGCGCGGCGACCCGGAGTCGTGGGCCGCCACCTGGACCCGGGCCGGCCGCGCCGCCGCGGTCCGCGGCCGCCACCTGGAGGCCTGCGCCCACTTCGCGCTCGCCCGCTTCCCGTACCACGGCGATCCGGTCAGGGCCGCCGCGGGACGGCTCGGCGTCGAGTCGTTCGACACCTGGCGCCGCGACCGCGACATCGAGCGGCTCGACATCCCCTTCCAGGACGGCCGGGTGGCCTGCTGGACCACCGGCCTCCACCCCGCCAGGCGCCGCCCGCTGCTGATCGTCATGGGCGGCATCGTCAGCGTCAAGGAACAGTGGGCGCCGCTGCTGCCCCTGCTCGGACGGCTGGGATTCGCCGCCGTCGTCACCGAGTTCCCCGGCGTCGGCGAGAACACCCTGACCTACCGGCCGGACTCCTGGGAGCTGCTGCCGCACCTCCTGGACCAGCTGGCCGACCGGGCGAACGTCGCCGACACCTCCCTGCTCACCCTCAGCTTCAGCGGCAGCCTCGCCCTGCACGCCGCGTCCGAGGACGCCCGGATCCGCCGCATCCTGACGGTCGGGGCACCCGTCGGAGCCTTCTTCACCGACACCGACTGGCGGCCCAGGATCCCCCGCATCACCGTCGAAACGCTGTGCCGGCTCACCGGGGCCGCCGACCACGACGCCCTCTGGTCCGCCCTGCCGGAACACGCCATCGGCGCCGACCGGCTGCGGCAGGTGCGGGTGCCCGTACGGTACGTCGCCAGCAGCCGCGACGAGATCATCCCGGCCGCCGAGCGCGGGCTCCTCGCCGCACTGCCCGACCTGCGGGTCAAGACGTTCGACGACGTGCACGGCTCGCCCGGCCACCTCGGCGCGATGCGCCGCTGGCTCTTCTCCCAGCTGCTGCTGTCCCGGCTCACCGGCCGCCGCCACTGACCCGTACCCGTCCGGCCGAGGCGCCGCCCCCACCCGAAGAGGACACCACACCGAACCCTTTCGCCCGCACGGACGTCGAGGAGACGCAGCCATGACTGACGGACCTACACCGAAGGCCACGACCGGGACGGTACGTCCCTGGCAGTCGCTCGCCTCGCTCGGTGTCATCGAGAGCGATCTGACGACCACCCGGTACCGGCCCGCCCCGGCGCCGTACACGACCGACGGCCGCCGCGGCCACAGCCGCCGCCACGGGCGGCGCGAGGAGGCATGACGTCCGTGTCCCTGTCCGCACAGTACGCACCCCGCGGCCCCCGCGGCGCCGGCATCCGGCTGCGCCACCGCACCGTGCACGGCCACCGCAGGGCCTTCCGGATGGCCGGGAAGGGCGACGCCGTCCTCCTGATCCACGGCATCGGCGACTCGTCCGACACCTGGCGGGACATCATGCCCGGCCTCGCCCGCAGCCACCGGGTCATCGCACCCGACCTGCTCGGCCACGGACACTCCGACAAACCACGGGCCGACTACTCACTGGCCGCCTACGCCAACGGCATGCGGGACCTGCTCAGCGTCCTCGGCGTCGAACGCGCCACCATCGTGGGGCACTCCCTCGGCGGCGCCGTGGCCATGCAGTTCGCCTACCAGTTCCCCGAGCGGTGCGAGCGCCTCGTCCTGGTCGGCACCGGCGGCGTCAGCCGGCACGTCACCCCGCTGCTGCGGGCCGCCTCCCTGCCCGGCGCCGAACTGGTCCTGCAACTGCTCCAGTTGCCCACCATGCGCTGGCAGGTGGGAGCCGCCGTCAAGGTCCTCCAGTGGCTGGGCACCGACCTCGCCGTCGACGCCCCCGACCTGCTGCGCGTCGTCGACGCCCTGCCCGACGCCACCTCGCGCAACGCGTTCGTGCGCACCCTGCGCGCCGTCGTCGACTGGCGCGGACAGGTTGGCACCATGCTCGACCGCTGCTACCTGGCCCAGGGCATGCCCACCATGCTCGTCTGGGGCGGCCGCGACCAGGTCGTCCCGGCGCTGCACGCAGGACTCGGACACGTCTCGATGCCGGGCAGCCGGCTGGAGATCTTCGAGGAAGCGGGCCACTTCCCCTTCCGCAGCGACCCCGACCGCTTCCTGTCGGTGCTGCGCGACTTCATCGGTACGACCCAGCCGGCCAGCTTCAGCCCCGAGCAGTGGCGCCAGATGCTCCGCAACCGCCGCCCCGCACCCCGCCGGCTCAGCGCCGCCGACCTGGACCCGGCCACCCTGCGCGCACTGCGCCCGGCCTGACCACCGGCCCGACCTGCGGCACCAGGGTCTGTCCGGCGGATCAGGTCGCATCCGAGAGGCCGTCATCAATCGGTGCGGGTGAGCGGGGTCTGGCGCGTCGAGATGCAAGGCGGAGGATTGAGGCATCGCGGAGCGATGGTGATTGACGACAACGCCGCAGGTCGGCGTGCCAGACCCCGCGCCCGCGACATGATCCGCCGGACAGACCCTGGCCCCGCCACGTCCTTCAGGACGCGACGGGGCCGCCGTCGTTCCGGGTGCCCGCCCGGCCGGCCGCTCAGCCCGTGGGCAGCTCGGCCACCGGCCCCTCGGCCACGGGAACGTCGCTCATCAGCCAGACCCCGGGCCGCACTTCGAGGTGCGGCCACGCCACGGCTGCCCGCCCCGCGGCACGGACCTGCTCCGCGAGCCGCAGCGCGTACCCGTGCCAGCGGACGTCGCCCAGCGCACCGGCCGCGCTCGCGCACCCTTCGAGCGACGCGAGGCAGTCGGCGGGCCGGCCCGTCAGGAGCGCGACCAGCGCAAGACCGCGCTCGGCCTCCGCGCAGCCCCGGGTGTCGCCCTCGGCCGCGGCCCGCTCCAGGGCCCGCCTGTACAGCGCGTCCGCACGGCCGAACTCGCCCTGCCCGAGCAGCACATCGGCCTCCCCGGTGGCGCAGCGGGCGGCCCCGATCCCGTCGTCGGTCAGCGCGAACAGCCGGGCCGCGTGCCGGTAGTGGTCCACGGCCCGCGCGGCGTCCCGACGCTGCCAGGCCAGATCGCCCAGCGAGCGCAGCAGCGTGGCCTCCGCGAGCGCGTCACCACTGCGGCGGGCCGCGTCGACCGCGAGCTCGTGGCCGATCCGCCAGTCGTCCCACACGCCGCAGGCCTCGTAGTAGCCGCTCGTCGCCGACGCCAGCGCGCAGGTCAGCCCCCACAGTCCGGCTCCGTGCAGCCGCCGCACCATTTCGAGCAGTCCCGCCGACTCCGCCCGGAACCAGCGCAGCGGCGTGCTCACCGCGGCGTCCCCCGGCGGCAGTTCCCCGGCGGCGGTCTCCAGCACGCCCGCCAGCCGGTCCCGGCCGGGGGTCAGCCGCGCGTCGGCGGCCCTGGCCCGCAGCAGGAAGGCCCGGCCGAGCCGGCCGATCGTCTCCGTGACGGTCTCCTCGCCGTCGACCTCGGCCAGCATCTCCAGGGCCAGCGAACGCAGCAGCGTGTGGTAGCCGTACCGCACGGCCCCGCCGGGCACGGTGTCCGTCCCCGACTCCTGGCGCACGTCGAGGAGTTGGGCGCGCACCAGCGCGCCGAGGAGCTCCTCCGTCGCCTCCGGGGCGGCGCCCAGCAGGGACTGCGCGGCCCACACGGGGAAGTCGGGCAGCGGCGCGAGGCCCAGCCGGCGGAACGCGTGCCGGCCGGCCTCCGACACCTCGTGGTACGCGGTGAGCAGGCTGCTGCGCACGTCGAGGTCGCCCAGCGACAGCGCGGCGAGCCGGGTGCGTTCGTCCTCCAGGCGGCGCGCGAGTCCGCCCGCCGTCCAGTGCGGCTGCACCGCCGTCCCGCCCGCCGCGACGCGCAGCGCCAGCGGCAGCCGTCCGCACAGCCGGGCGATCCGGGTCACCGCCGCCGGGTCCTCCGCCATGCGCGGGCCGCCGGTGGTGAGCAGCAGGGATTCGGCCTCTTCCTGGCCGAGCACGTCGAGGACCAGGTGCCGGGCGTGTTCCAGGGCGGCCAGCGGGCGGCGGCCGGTGAGCAGCACCGCGGCGTCCGGCACCGCGGCGAGCAGCGGACGGATCTGGGCCTCGGACACCGCGTCGTCGAGGACGAGCAGCAGCTCCCGGCCACGGGTGACGTGCTGCAACTGGTCGCTCAGGTCGTCGAGTTCGGTGGGGACGGCGGCGGGTCCTTCCGGGCCGGGGGGCAGCAGTCGGCGCAGCAGCGCGGCCATCGCGGCCTGCGCCGTGAGCGCCCGTCCGGCGGAGTCCCGCAGCGGCACCAGCACCCGGCCGGCCGCGAACCCCTCGACCCCGCGGGCCAGTTGGACGGCCAGGGCGGTCTTGCCGACACCTGGCCTGCCCGACACGGCCACTATGCGGGGCGCCGAGCGGTCGGTTCCGGTGAGCAGCACGGCGCACCGGTCGAGTTCATCGGCGCGGCCGGTGAAGTCGGCGAGCGGCGGCGGCAGCCACAGCGGCGGACGCAGGTCGGCGGGCGCCACCGGGGCGGTCCCGGCGGTCCTGGCGGAGGGGTGGCGGCCGGGGGCCGGGGCGTCGGCCCGGCCGCGCGCGGGGTGCCAGGCGAGCGCGGGGTCGGAGGCGAGCAGCCGGGCCAGGATGCGCTTGAGGGAGCTGTCGGGCTCCACGCCGAGCTCGTCCACCAGCGTGCGCCGCACCCGGTGGTAGGCCTGGATGGCGTCCGACTGCCGCCCGGCCCGGTACAGCGCCACCATGAGCAGCCCGTGCAGGCTCTCCCGCATCGGGAACTCGTGGGCCAGCGCCATCAGTTCACCGATCAGCTCCTGGTGGCGGCCCAGCTTCAGGTCCGCGCTGATCCGCTGCTCCAGCGTCTCCGAGCGCAGCTCGTCGAGCCGGATCGCGGTGGACTGGAGCGAGGACCCGTGCGGGATGCCGGACAGCGCCGGGCCCGTCCACAACGCCAGGGACTCGCCGAGCAGCCGGGACGCGTCGACGTAGTCCCGCTCGTCGTACGCCGTCCGGCCCTGCGCGCGCAGCAACTCGAAGAGGACCAGGTCGAGTTCGTCGGGCGCCACCCGCATGACGTAGCCCGGCGGCTGGGTCACCAGCGGCTGCCCGCCGGCGTCCGGCACCCCGTCGGGGCCCGCGAGCGCCTTGCGCAGGTGCGACACGTACACCTGGAGCGTCGTCGAGGCGGTGCGCGGCGGTGTCGTCCCCCACAGCTCGTCGATCAGACTGTGTGCGGACACGACGGTGTTGTTCTTCACCAGCAGGGTCGCCAGCACCACGCGCGGCTTGGCCGCCGTCGGGGTGCGTGGCGACATCCGCACCGGGCCCAGTACCTGAAAGCGCATGGTTGCTCCTTGTCTGTGCCGCCCCCGACCGGTGCGCGGCCGTCAGCAGATCTGCAGGACGGAGGTGCTGACCTCCGCCACGACCCGTATCCCCTGGGTGAACACGAGGGAGAGCTCGGCGAAGGGGCGCCCGGCGGCGTCCCGCCGCACCTCGCCCGGGGTGCCGCGGTGCTGCGGCCGCACCGAGCACAGGAGCGGCAGGCCCGGCTCGGCGAACCCGCGGAACGCGGCCTCCCACCGGGTCAGGACGGCGTGCCCGGGGGCGAGCCCGTACAGCTCGCCGACCCCGAACAGCGCGGCCTGCCGGGACGCTTCGAGGAACAGCGCGGCCGGCACCTCCGAACCCGAGTCGGGCAGCACCTCGCGGGCGGCGGGGATGTTGACCGGGAAGGTCAGCGACTCGTCGTCCTCCTCCAGCGGCAGCCCGATCAGTACGTTGCGGGGGCTGCACCGGCCGACGAGCTCGGCGCCCGGGACCCCGTGCCCGTCCGGCAGCCCGCTGTTGCCGCCCGCCGTGCGCTCGCTCTCCCGGCGGGAGTTCGCGCGGTGATTGCGGTAGACGCCCGGCATCAGGAACACCAGGCGGGCCCGGACCGTCCCGCACTCCTCGTCGTCGATGCTGATCGACGCCCCGCAGTCCATCGACCGCGGCACTCCCTTGACCACGTCGGCCGGGGTCAGGTCGAGGTCGAGGGTGAGCCGGGCGCCGGCGGGCGCGGCACGCTGCCACGAGGGCAGGGCGGTGATCGCGAACGCACAGTCGGCGAGCAGGATCCGCCGGTTGTCCGGCACCCGGAAGTAGCGGCCCGCCGCGAAGACCGCCATCTGCCGCAGGGACTCCATCGGGTACAGCACGTCGTGGAACGGGGCGGTGGAGTCGGCGAACAGCGGGTGCGCCTCGGGCAGCCGGGCGGAGAAGCCGAACCGGTGCCGGCCGGGAGGGGTGGCGGAGAGCAGGAAGCCTTCCGGGGTGTCGGGCCGGTGGACGAGGTGGTGCGGGCCGAGGAACGCCGCCGCGGGCGGCGGCACCTGGAGCGGCGCGGCGTCCGTGACGACGGCACCGGCCCGACCGGTGGGCAGCGAGCCGGTGGACGGGCCGGTGGATGGTGAGGAGGGGAGATTCATGGAGAGTCCTCTGCGACGGAGTCCGGTCGATGGCGCGCGGTGGCGTCGGCGAGCATGCGGGTGCTCTCCCCTTCACGGTCTCCGGTCCCACTGAAGAACCACGGGAGAGGCGGTGAAGGCCGCCTCCCGTACGGGCCCTCGGCGCAGGGCCTCAGTGCGGCTCGCTCACCGGTTCCCGCTCCACCACCGGATGGTCGGCGGCGAACGGCTCGACGCCGCTGGCCCCGGCCGGCGAACCCACCGCGGCGAAGATCTCCCGGTCGGCGGTGCGGTACCCGGCCCACTCCGTGGGGACGGCGTCCTCGAAGAAGATCGCCTCGACCGGGCACACGGGCTCGCAGGCGCCGCAGTCCACGCACTCGTCGGGCTGGATGTACATCTTGCGCGGACCCTCGTAGATGCAGTCGACGGGGCACTCGTCGACACAGGCCTTGTCCTGCACGTCGACGCAGGGCTGCGCGATCACATACGTCATGCCGAACTCCTTACGGTCCAGGTGTCGTTGCCGGCGAGGAGGGCACCGAGGTCGCCCTTGCCGTGCTGTTCGATGGCGGCGTCGAGCTGGTCGGCCATCTGGGTGTCGTAGACGGGGCGTTCGACGTCGCGGAAGACGCCGATGGGGGTGTGGTGGAGGGTGTCGGGGTCGGCGAGGCGGGAGAGGGCGAAGGCCGTGGTCGGGGACGCGGCGTGCGCGTCGTGGACGACGATCCGCGCGCGGTTGTCCTCGGTCACCGCGACGACCTCCAGCTCTCCGGTCCGTGCGTCGCGGACGACGCCCTTGCCCTGCTCGGCGCCGAAGGTGATCGGCTGTCCGTGTTCCAGGCGGATGACGGCGTCCTGGGCCTGCTGCTTGTCCTTGAGGACCTCGAAGGCGCCGTCGTTGAAGATGTTGCAGTTCTGGTAGATCTCGACGAGCGCGGTGCCCGGGTGGGCCGCTGCCTGGCGCAGTACCTCGGTGAGGTGCTTGCGGTCCGAGTCCACCGTCCGCGCGACGAACGACGCGTTGGCGCCGATGGCGAGCGAGACGGGGTTGAAGGGT
>NZ_JAMOLN010000060.1 GCF_024448165.1 Streptomyces longispororuber | reverse complement strand
GTGCGGGTGCCGGCGCCGATGGCGATGTCCACGCCGGTGCCGATGCCGACGCCGAAGGTGGCCGGGGCGAGCGGTGGCGAACCTCGCACGCCGACGAGCGGGGCACCCCCGCTCGCCCCGCCGCAGCCGCCCCCGCGACGGCCGGCGTCACCAACTCCCGTACACCACAACGCCGTTCCGGAGTCGACCCCGTCAAGGTCCTGATGCACCGGCACCGCGAACTGTGCGAGCGCGCGGTCGACCCGCTGGAGATCGCCGCCGGCCTCGAGGCCCACGGAGTGACCGACCGGACCGCCGCCCGCTTCCGCCACAAGGACGTGTTCTCGCTCGCCGAGGAGATGTACGCCCGCGTGCCCCGGGACGGCGACCCCGGCCGGGAGCCCACCGCGCCACCGGCGGAGACCACGGGCGTGCGCGGCGCCTGGGCCGGACTCGCCCTGCTCCCGGGCGCCGTCTGCACCCTCGCCCTGCTCGCGCTGAACGCCACGACGGGCGCCACCCGCCTGGCCGTCGGCATCGGCGGAGCCCTCGCCGTCGCCGCCGCCCTGCGCACGACCCTGCGGCACGGACCGCTGCGCGCCGGTGAGGGCCCGCCCGCCCCCGCGACCCGCCTCTGGGTCTGGTGGCTGCTGGTCTACGCCCTGCTGGGCGATGGCCTGCTGAACACCGCGCTGGCCGGCGGCCCCGACGCGGGACTGCCCCTCGCCACCGCTCCGCTCGTCGCGCTCGCCGTCGCCGTGGCGCCCGCCACCTGGTGCGCCCGGCTCTTCGTCGCCGGGGCCCGCCGACGCCTCACCACCAGCCGTGGCCTCGCCGAATTCGCCTCCTCCGTCCGGCCGCTCCTCCTCGGCTCCGTCGTCCTGTTCGCCCTCGCCCTGGCCGTGCTGCTCGGTCTGTCCGGGGCCGTGCTCGACCAGGACGTGGACTTCGCGGGCGCGGGTGCCCTGGGCGTCCTGCTGCTGCTCGCCCGGCTCCTGACCGCGCACGGCCGGACACACGCGCCCGCCGTGGTGCTCGGTACGGCCGCCGCCGCCGAGGCCCTGGCCGTCGCCACGGTCTTCGCCGCGCGGCTGCCCGGCTGCGCCTTCCTGGGCACCCCCGTCGAGAGCGCCGTCGACGCCGCCGGCGTGGGCGTCGTGCCCGGGGCGACCTGCGCCGTCGCCGCCCTGGCGCTGCTGATCCACGCCATCCGGACGCTGATCCGCGCCTCCGCCCACGCCGTCGCCGACTGCCCGACGGGCGGCGCGCCATGACCGCGGAGAGCGCATCCGCCGGGCACTCCACGCCACCGCGCGCACCGCGCGCCGCATGACCAGCACCACCTCTCTCCCGCGGGGCCGACACCGCGGACCCACCTCACGATCCACGGCAACACCCCTAAGGAGAACGCCAGATGACCACCCCTCCTCCCGGAGGCACCGGATACGCCGGATACTCCGGGCCTCACGGGCAGTGTGGAACCCACGGGCAGCGCGGGACCCACGACCGGTGCGCCCGGCGCGCGGCGTGCGCAGTCCTCGGCGCGCGGACCCCCGGAGGCGTCCGATGAGGGTCCTGCTGATCGGAGCCAACGGGTACCTCGGCCGCTTCGTCGCCGACCGTCTCCTGGCCGACCCCGCCGTGCAGCTCACCGCGCTCGGCCGGGGCGACGACGCCGACGTCCGCTTCGACCTCGCCACCGGCAGCCCCGGCGCGCTCACCCGCTTCCTGGACGCCGTCCACCCCGGGGTCGTCATCAACTGTGCCGGTGCCACCCGCGGTGGCGCACGCGAACTCACCCGGCACAACACCGTCGCCGTCGCCACCGTCTGCGAGGCCCTGCGCCGCAGCGGCTGCGGCGCCCGCCTCGTGCAGATCGGCTGCGGTGCCGAGTACGGACCCTCGCAACCCGGGTCGTCCACCGCCGAGGACGCGGTCCCCAGGCCCGGCGGCCCGTACGGCGTCAGCAAGCTCGCCGCCACCGAGCTCGTCCTGGGCTCCGGCCTCGACGCCGTCGTCCTGCGCGTCTTCTCGCCCGCGGGGCCCGGCACCCCGGCCGGCTCGCCGCTCGGCCGGCTCGCCGAAGCCATGCGCCGGGCGATGCAGGCGGGCGACGGCGAACTGAAGCTCGGCGGTCTCGGCGCGCAGCGCGACTTCATCGACGTACGGGACGTGGCCCGTGCCGTGCACGCCGCGTCGCTGTCCGCCGCACAGGGCGTCATCAACATCGGCTCCGGCCGTGCCGTGCGGCTGCGCGACGCCGCCGCCGTGCTCGCCCGGGTCGCCGGATTCGGCGGCGCCCTCCACGAACTCGACGGGCCGCCCGTCGCCCTGCGGCAATCCGTCGCCCACCCGCGCACCGAATCCGACCACGGGATGCACAGCCCGCCGGCCGCGTACCCGTACCCCGACGGCTGCGGCAGCTGGCAGCAGGCCGACGTGCGCACGGCCCGCGACCGGCTCGGCTGGCGTCCCCGGATCAACCTCGAAGAGTCCCTCGCCGACATCTGGATGGAGGCGGCATGCCGTATCTGACCCCGACCGCGACCGGCCTGTCGAGCACCGACGTACGCCTCGGCGTAGGCATCCCGGGCTTCGCCCACCCCCTCGTCGCCCCCACCGAGTGGGCCGAACTCACCCGCCCGGCCACCCCTCTGCACTGGGTCGTCCTGAACATCGCCAACGGTCCGGGCGCCCGCCCCGACCCGCACTGTCTGGAAGCGGCGGGCCGGCTGCGGAACGCGGGCGTGCGTGTCCTTGGTCACCTGGACATGACCTACGGAGCCCGCTCCTTCGGCGAACTCGTCTCCGACGCCCACCGGTTCCTCGACTGGTACCAGGTCGACGGCTTCTCCCTCGACCGCTGTGCCACCGAGCGAGCCGCACTGCCCGAGGTGCGGCGCACGGTCACCACGCTGCGCGCCCTCGTCGACGACGCGTACATCGTGCTCGGCCACGGCACCCACCCGTACCCCGGATTCGCCGAGACCGCCGACCAGTTGGTGACCTTCTCCGGGCCCTGGAGCGACTACCGCTGGTCCCAGGTCGCGGAGTGGACCGCCGAGTACTCGCCCGAGAAGTTCTGCCACTTCGTCCACGGGATGCCGCGCGGCCACCTGGAGGAGGCGCTGCGCATCGCGCGCTGGCAGGGCGCGGGCACGATCTACTTCACCGACCGCACGGACCGGGGCGGCGCGAGCGCCCCCTGGGAGGCGATGCCCGGGTACTGGGACGAAATCGTCTCGCGTATCGGAACAGGTGTCTCGGAATGAAGGAGGGCGTGGCAGTGTTACAGACGGAACAACCGTACGTAGATACCGACCAGCTGCATTAATGAGGTCTCCGTGTCGCTGCCACCCCTGGTCGAGCCAGCTGCTGAGCTCACCGTCGACGAGGTCCGCAGGTACTCCCGCCACCTGATCATCCCGGATGTCGGGATGGACGGGCAGAAGCGGCTGAAGAACGCCAAGGTGCTCTGTGTGGGCGCCGGTGGCCTCGGGTCGCCGGCCCTGATGTACCTGGCCGCCGCGGGCGTGGGCACGCTCGGCATCGTGGAGTTCGACGAGGTCGACGAGTCGAACCTGCAGCGCCAGATCATCCACAGCCAGGCCGACATCGGCCGCTCGAAGGCCGAGTCCGCGAAGGACTCCGTCCTCGGCATCAACCCGTACGTGAACGTGATCCTCCACGAAGAGCGGCTTGAGGCCGAGAACGTGATGGACATCTTCAGCCAGTACGACCTGATCGTCGACGGCACCGACAACTTCGCGACGCGCTACCTCGTCAACGACGCGTGTGTGCTGCTCAACAAGCCGTACGTGTGGGGTTCCATCTACCGCTTCGACGGCCAGGCCTCGGTCTTCTGGTCCGAGCACGGGCCGTGCTACCGCTGCCTGTACCCGGAGCCCCCGCCGCCGGGCATGGTCCCGTCCTGCGCCGAGGGCGGCGTCCTCGGTGTGCTCTGCGCGTCGATCGGCTCCATCCAGGTCACCGAGGCGATCAAGGTCCTGGCCGGTGTCGGCGACCCGCTGGTCGGCCGCCTGATGATCTACGACGCCCTGGAGATGCAGTACCGCCAGGTCAAGGTCCGCAAGGACCCCAACTGCGCGGTCTGCGGCGAGAACCCGACCGTCACCGAGCTCATCGACTACGAGGCCTTCTGCGGCGTCGTGTCCGAGGAGGCCCAGGAGGCGGCCGCCGGCTCGACGATCACTCCCAAGCAGCTCAAGGAGTGGATCGACGACGGCGAGAACATCGAGATCATCGATGTCCGCGAGCAGAACGAGTACGAGATCGTCTCGATCCCGGGCGCCAAGCTGATCCCCAAGAACGAGTTCCTCATGGGCACCGCCCTGGAGGCGCTGCCGCAGGACAAGAAGATCGTCTTGCACTGCAAGACGGGTGTCCGCAGTGCGGAAGTCCTCGCCGTGCTCAAGTCCGCGGGCTTCGCGGACGCCGTGCACGTCGGCGGCGGCGTCATCGGCTGGGTCAACCAGATCGAGCCGGAGAAGCCGGTCTACTGAGCCCCGGCTCGGAACCGACCTTTCCCGACGGGCCCCGCGCACTGCGCGCGGGGCCCGTCCGGCATGTCGGCGGCCTGAGGATCGCCGGGATCGCCCCTGGTCAGGAGCACACCTTGCCGTCGCGCGGTATTCGGCCCTCCAGCAGATACGCGTTCACCGTGGAGTCCACGCAGGAGCTGCCCGAGCCGTACGCCCCGTGCCCCTCGCCCTTCCACGTCAGCTCGACACCGACGCCCTTGCCGAGCTCGTCGGCCATCCGGCGCGCGCCCTCGTAGGGAGTCGCCGGGTCGCCGGTGTTGCCCACGACGAGGACCGGCGCCGCGCTCGGCGCGCTCACGTCGGGGTCGTCCCACTGCCCCGGCACCGGCCAGTCGTGGCACCAGCCCGCCGTGTCCCAGCCCATGTACTGCCCGAAGACCGGCGAGATCTCGCGGAACTTCGCCAGCCGCGCCTTCGTCTGCGCCACCGTCGGCCGCACCTTGTCGTCCAGGCAGGAGATCGCGCGCTGTGAGTGGCTCGCGGTGCCGTAGTGCCCGCTCGGGTCACGGTCGTTGTACGAGTCGGCGAGCGCGAGGAGCGCCGTGCCGTCGCCCTTCTCGGCGCCCTGCAGGCCCCGGGTGAGGGCGGGCCAGCTGTTCTGGCTGTACAGGGTGACCGCGATGCCGGTGGTCGCGAGCGACTCGTTCAGCTCCCGGCCGCCCGAGGTCGGCAGCGGCTTCTCGTCGAGCTTCTTCAGGAGCGCCGCGATCTCCTTCGACCCTTCCGCCGGGTCCTTGCCGCGGGACTTCAGATAGTTGTCGAGCGCCCGCTGGAAGCCGCGTGCCTGGTTCTCGGCCTGCCCCACGCGCCCGGCCGTCGGGTCGACGACCGCGTCCAGGACGAGCCGGCCGACCTTGCCGGGGAACAAGTGGGCGTAGATCCCGCCGAGTTCCGTCCCGTACGAGACGCCCATGTAGTGCAGCTCGTCGTCGCCCAGGACCTCGCGCATCAGGTCCATGTCGCGCGCGGCCTCCACGGTCGACACGTGTCCGAGCAGGTCACCGGCCTTCCGGCAGCCCTTGCCGAAGTCGGTCGCGTCCTTCAGGTACGCCTTCTCCTCCGCCGCCGTGTCCGGCGTGAGGTCGACGGACTCGGCGGCCTGCGTCTCCTTGTCGCTGCGGCAGCGCATCCCGTGGCTGGCCGCGACCCCGCGCGGATCGAAGCCCACCAGGTCGTAGCGCTCGCGCAGCTTCGCGTACTGCGGAGCGAAGGCCGGCAGCAGGTCGACGCCGGAGCCGCCCGGCCCGCCGAAGTTGAAGAGGAGGGAGCCGATGCGCTCCGTTCCGCCGCCTCTGGACTTCGTGCGGATGAGGGCGAGCCCGATCGTCGGGCCGCCCGGCTTCGCGTAGTCCAGCGGTGCCTTGAGCGTCGCGCACTGCCAGTCGGAGCCGGGCGCGGGCGTGCTCGCGGACCCTTTGCAGCGGCCCCAGTCCAGGCGCTGACCGGTGAGCGAGGAGGGCAGTGGCGGCAGCGCGGCGTCCCGCGGTGTCGCGGTGGCGGACCGCGTCGCGCCGCCGCTCGACGACGGCGGCTTCGGATCGTCCCGGCCTTCGCCGCCGCTCGACCCGCTGCAGCCGGTGACCAGGCCGGCCGTCAGCACGGCCGCCGCCGTCAGAGCGAGCGCGCGGATGCCTTGTCCTGTGCGTGTGCGCTGCTCTGCGCGGGCACGCGGTTCCTGCGGCGCCATGGGCACCTCCCCCCTCAACTGCCCCCGTTCGAAAGACAGTCAGGCCATCGTAGGAGGTCACGCCGACCTGCGCTCCGGCCTGTGGACAACTCCGGGATCACGAGCAGACCGTTCCCTCTTTCGGGACGGTCCCGTCGAGGAGATAGCCGTTCACGGCGCCCAGGACGCACTTGTTGCCGCTGTCGTACGCGCCGTGCCCCTGCCCCTTGTACGTCAGCTCGACGCCCACCCCGTCGCCCAGCGCGTCGACCATCTTCCGCGCGCCCTCGTACGGGGTGGCCGGGTCGCCGGTGTTGCCGACGACGAGGATCGGGGCGGAGCCCGCCGCGCTCACGTCCGGGTGGTCGGCCGCGCCGTCGACGGCCCAGTCGGTGCAGCCGAGCATGCCCCAGGCCAGGTAGTCGCCGAACAGTGGAGAGGCCGAGCGGAACTCCGGCAGCTTCGCCTCGACGTCCTGCGTCGTGTAACGCGGTTTGTCGTCCGCGCAGTTGATGGCGACGTTGGCGGCCTGGATGTTGCTGTACTTGCCGTCCTCGTTCCGCCCGTTCATCGAGTCGGACAGCAGCATGAGGACCTTGCCGTCACCGTCGTACGCCTGCTGGAGGCCTTCGGTGAGGTACTCCCAGAAGTCCTTCGAGTACAGGGACTGCGCGATGCCGTTCGTCGCGGCGGTCTGGGTCAGATCGCGCGGGAAGATCCCCGGGATCGGCTTCTCCTCCAGCTCGTCGAGCAGCTTGGCGATCTTCTCCTTCACCTCGTCCGGGGTGTCGCCGACGGGGCAGTCCTCGACCTGTGACGTGCAGTCCTTCGCGTAGTTGTCGAGGGCGCGCTGGAAGCCCTTGGCCTGTCCGAGAGAGCCCTCCTCGGGGCTCTGCGTGGGGTCGACGACGCCGTCGAACACGGCGCGGCCCACGTTCTTGGGGAACAAGTGGGCGTAGACACCGCCCAGTTCGGTGCCGTAGGAGATGCCGAAGTAGTGCAGCTTGTCGTCGCCGAGCACCTGGCGCATCAGGTCCATGTCGCGGGCCGCGTCGGTGGTCCTGACGTGCGGGAGGACCTTGCCGGAGTTCTTGTCGCAGGCGTTGTTGAAGCCCGTGATGTTGCTGACGAGCTTCTTCTGCTCCGCCGCGTCGTCCGGCGTCGAGTCCTGCTGGAAGTACTCGTCGAGCTGCTCGTCGTCCTCGCACGCGATGCCGGCGCTGCGGCCCACTCCGCGCGGGTCGAAGCTCACCAGGTCGTAGCGGGTCCGCAGCTTCGCGTAGTCCGTGCCGAAGGCCGGCAGGGTGGTGATGCCGGAGCCGCCGGGGCCGCCGAAGTTGAAGACCAGCGAGCCGATGCGCCGGTCCTCGTCGCCGCTGGACCGCGCACGGATCAGTGCGATGCCGATGGTGTCGCCCTCGGGGGCCGCCCAGTCGAGCGGCGCCTTCATGGTGGCGCACTGCCACTCGGCGCCACCGGGCAGCGGGGAGGGCGCGTCGCCGCCGCCCTCGGACTCCGACGGTGCGGGGCAGTCCTTCCAGCTCAGCTTCTGGGACGGCAGGTCCACGTCGTCCTGCGAGTCGTTGCTGCACGCCGCGAGGGACGCTGACAGCAGGGCGGCGGTGACGGCCAGGGCTGCGGCACGGGGCCGGGACGGATTGGGCATGCGTCCATCCTGCGGCGGCCGGGTGCGGGGCGCTCGGGCTGCGGGCTGTGCGGGTGAGGCCCTTCAAGTGCCCTGTCGCGTGCGCTCCACCGAAGGCGGGGCGCCGGTCAGAGCGCGCCCTTCCGCGTCAGGTGGTTGAAGAACAACCAGCCGGGAAGGACGGGCAGCCACAGTGTGAGCAGTCGGTACAGGAGCACCGCGGGAGCGGCCACCTCCTTGGGCAGACCGACCGCGATCAGACCCACCGTCAGCGTCGCCTCGACCGCGCCCACACCACCGGGGGTCGGTGCCGCGGAGCCGAGCGCGTTGCCGGCGAGGAAGACGACCGCGACGCTGGCCAGGCTCAGGCTCGTCGTGTTGTCCCCGAAGGCGCGGATCGAGGCGTCGAGGCACATCACGAAACAGGCGGTCAGCAGCAGCATGCCGCCGATGCCGGTGAGCAGCTTCCGGGGCCGCTGGAGGACGTCGAGCATGCGCGGCACGACACCCGCGAAGAGCGAGCGCACGCGCGTGACGACGAACTTCCTCAGGAAGGGGATGGACGTCACCACGAGGACGAGCACGGCGACCGTCAGCAGACCCGCGATGACCGTCCGGGACGGCGACAAGGAGGGCGTCTTCTCGGTGCCCGTCAGGTAGCCGAAGGTCAGCAGCAGCAGGATGTGGCTGCACATGCCGAACAGCTGGGAGGCGCCCACACTGGCGACCGCGAGCCCGGGGCGCACCCCCGCACGCTGCAGGAACCGGGTGTTGAGCGCGACACCGCCGACCGCGGCGGGAGCCACGATCTTCACGAACGACCCGGCGACCTGGGCGGCGACGGTCCGCATGAAGGGCACCCGTTCGGGCACGAAGCCGAGCAGGCTCATCGCCGCGGCCACGTAGCTGAGCGCGGAGAACACCACCGCGAGGCCGACCCAGCCCCATTCGGCCTCGCCGACGATCGTGCCGAAGTCGATGTGTGTGAGCTGCGACAGCAGGAAGTACGCGCCGATCGCACCGGCGATGAAACTGATCAGCGTGCGCGGCCTGATGCGCTCCAGGCGGGCCGGTTCGACGGGGGCCTGCGGCCGGATGCGCAGCACCTGGTGGCGGATCTGGGTGAGCAGGTCCTCCTCGCGGGCCTCGTCGAGCGCCTCGTCGAGGGCGCGCTTCTCGGCCTGCCGCTCGGCCTTCTCGGACTTCTTCTCGGCCCGTACGGACTTCTTGTCGTCCTTCTTGTCGTCGGCGCCGGCCGGGGCCTCGGCGTCCTCCAGGCGGGCCTGCTTGGCCTTGCTGGACGCCTCCAGGACGGCCTCGCGCTCCCGTTGGGCGCGCTCCCGTCCGAGCTTGCGCAGCGTCGCCCTGGTGGTGCGGGTGAGCGCGATCGGCTGCAGCAGCGGCAGACAGTCGGCGACGGCGTCGGGGCCGAGCACGCCGACCGCCGACGCGACGGCCCGCTCGGCCCCCACCCGCAGGCCCATCGTCGTGACCAACTGCGCGATGTCCATGCGCAGCACCAGGTCGCCCGCCGCGATCTCACCGCCGCGCAGATCCGTGAGGATCACCGTGCCGGAACGATCCACCAGAATCGCGTCGCCCGCGAGCCGCCGATGCGCGATCCGCCGCGACTGGAGCGCCTGCACCTGGTGCCAGGTGTCGCGCAGCAGCTGGTCGGTGATCTCCTCGTCAGGCATCGCGTCCAGGGACCTGCCGCCGATGTGCTCGTACACGAGCATCACGGCGTCGGGGCCCAGCTCGGACGTGGCGATCAGCTTCGGCGCGTTCGCCCCCGCCGCGATCGCCGCGTAGGCGAGGAGCGCCTCCTGCTCCAGGGCCTGGCGCAGCGACTGGAGGCTGCGGCCCGTGGTGATGCCGCGCAGCGTCAGCCGCCGCCACACCCGGTAGAAGAAGCCCTGCGCCTGCTGTTCCCGGTCGACGACCGTGACGTCGAGCGGCGGGCCGTCCTCCAGGGTGACGAAGTAGCGCCGCCCCCGGTCGCCGTTCTCCGTGGCGCCCTCGTGGGCCTCCTCGCGGGACGCCTTCACGGGGTGGAAGCCGACGTGCCGCAGTCCGGCCAGCAGCGTCTGTCCCGTAGGACGCACATTGGGGGAGCCGACCGCGTACAGCGTCCCGTAGGCGACGGTCCAGCCGATGAGGATCGTCAGGATGATCGAGAACGGTGTCGTGTATCCGGTGACCAGCATGGCGAACGCGTCGAGCAGCAGCACCACCCACAGCACCACGCGCCATCGTGGTCGCCGGGACATCCCGACGGCCGTCATATAGGCGATGACGGGCGCCAAGTAGCCGTGCACCGGATCGGTCAGCGCATGGATGTCGCCGGGCGACACCTTCGTGAGCGCGTCCTGGATGGACTGCGGGGCGGCCTTGGCGACCCAGAGGTCGGTCGCGAGCGTCACGCCGTGCGCGAGGACCGCCGCGAGCACCCCGTCGGCGATCCGCAGCCCGTCGCGCTTGATGAGCCGCTCGATGGCGAAGGCGACCGGTACGAGGAGGATGGCGATGCTCGACGCGAGACCCGCGAACTTGGTCAGCAGGTCCGGCGCCTGGCCGGTGCCCTTGTTGATGTCCTGGGCGAAGCCCGAGGTCGTGGCGTGCGCGAACGCGGCGATGGCGAGCAGCACGGCGATCGCGAGCAGGCCCACGAGGAGACGCATCAGGTCGGAAGGGCGGTGCACGCGCGCGGGGAGCAGCGGTTCGTCGCCGTCGACCTGCTCCGCGTGCGCGTCGGCGTCGACGCAGTCCGGGTCGTGCAGCGGCTGTTCCTGCTTCGTCCCGGCGGCCTCCTCGGCCGTGTCCTCAGGGCGCGCCGGTGTCACAGAGGTGCCCTCCGCCTTGTCGGGGTGCACGCTCTGCTGCTCCGTCGTCTCTTCTTGATCTCGTATCACCAGTCACCGCCCGCACGATGGTGGCATGTCCCATCGCGATAGGGGGGTATCAGGGTGCATTCGAGGAGCTTGACGTCGTCGGCAAGCGCCTTCTTGTGCGTCTCTCCAGACGGCTGCCCCGATGTCCCTCCGTGTTGTCGGTGCCGTGCGGCAGGATGGGCCGGATGAGCGAGGAGAGCGAGTCGGCGGGAGAACTTCCCGAGTACGCGGAGCGGGTCCTGGAGGTCGCCGAGCTGATCCCGCCCGGGCGGGTCATGACGTACGGGGACGTCGCCGAGTGGCTGGAGGAGGGCGGCCCGCGCCAGGTGGGCCGGGTGATGTCCCTCTACGGAGGCGCGGTTCCGTGGTGGCGTGTCGTGCGCGCGGACGGGGCGATGCTCCCGGGGCACGAACTGGGCGCGCTCGACCACTACAGGGAAGAGAACACGCCGCTGCGTGAGGCATCCAGGGCCGCCGGGAGCCACCTGCCGCGCCTGGACATGAAGCGCGCGCGATGGGACGGCAGGACGCCTGCGGAAGCTCACGATTGACAGCTTCGGCCATCCCGCGCGCGGGCGTGGTGCCTGTGGTCCGTACGGGGGAAACGCGGCGCGCGGGGCACTCCGCCGCAGCCCCGTCCGTTCGTGAGACAGGGCACACCTGGGCCGAAAGGGACGCGAGGGACGCGCCGGAAGCCCGGCTTCCGCCACACTCGACGGCGTAGCGTCGACGGCACCGTCGATGGCAGACACCTCCCTCACCCCGCGGCCACCGCCCTGCACGGACGGCGCTTCGACCACCAGCACACCCACCAGGACCAGCGATCCACGTGAGCTCCTCTTCGTCCACCCGGCACCTGTCGCACCACCAGGTTCGACAGGGGATCCCCGGCGCGTACCGACTGGTGCGTACCCCGCCGGCTCCGGTGGACCCCCCTCGTCTGGACGCACATCAGCGTGCGGTGGTTGACCACGCCCACGGGCCCCTCCTCGTCCTGGCCGGTCCCGGCACGGGAAAGACGACGACCCTCGTGGAGGCGGTCGCCGCGCGCATCGCGCAGGGGACCGAACCCTCGCGCATCCTCGTGCTCACGTTCAGCCGCAAGGCCGCCGTCGAACTGCGCGACCGGATGGCACTGCGCATAGGAGCGGCGCGCGCCCCGCAGGCGACGACGTTCCACTCCTTCTGTTACGCCCTCGTCCGCGCCCACCAGGACGCGGACCTCTTCGTGGAGCCGCTGCGCCTGCTGTCCGGTCCCGAGCAGGACGTCGCCGTACGTGAGCTGCTCGCCGGCCAGATCGACCTGGAGCGGGCCGGGCTCGCGCACGTGCGCTGGCCGGACGAACTGCGCGCCTGCCTCACCACGCGCGGCTTCGCGGACGAAGTGCGCGCGGTTCTCGCGCGCAGCCGTGAGCTGGGCCTGGGGCCCGCCGCCCTGGACGCCTTCGCGCGCCGCATCGGCCGGCCCGACTGGCGCGCGGCCGCCACGTTCCTGGCCGAGTACCTGGACGTCCTCGACATGCAGGGGGTGCTCGACTACTCCGAGCTGGTGCACCGCGCCGTCCTGCTGGCCCGCCGCCAGGAGGTCGCCGACCAGATCGGCGTGCGGTACGACGCGGTGTTCGTCGACGAGTACCAGGACACCGACCCGGCCCAGGTGCGGCTCCTGCACGCGCTCGCGGGCGGCGGCCGCACACTCGTCGCGTTCGGCGACCCGGACCAGTCGATCTACGCGTTCCGGGGCGCCGACGTGAACGGCATCCTGGACTTCCCCGACGACTTCCCGCGCGCGGACGGCACCCCCGCCCCCGTCGAGGTCCTCACCACGTCCCGGCGTTCCGGCGCCCGCCTCCTGGAAGCGACCCGCCGCCTCACCCGACGGATGCCGCTGACCCGGCTCCCCGCGGACAAGGTGCGCGCCCACCGCGAGCTCGCGCCCGTGCGCGACGGCGGCGGAGCCGAGGTCTACACGTACCCGACGTCCGGCACGGAGCTGGACAACGTCGCGGACATCCTGCGCCGTGCCCACCTGGAGGACGGCATCGCGTGGAGCGACATGGCCGTCCTCGTGCGCGCGGGCGCCCGCAGCATCCCCGCCGTGCGGCGCGCGCTCACGGTGGCGGGCGTGCCCCTGGACATCGACGGCGACGACCTGCCGCTGCGCCACGAACCGGCGGTCACGCCGCTGCTGACGGCGCTGAAGGCGGTGGCACACCCGTCTCACGACCCCTCCGCGGCGGACGACGACGCCCCGGACGAACCGGGCGAACCGGACGACGACGCCCCGGGAGCCGTCTGCTGGCTCGACACCGAGACGGCGCTCACCCTCCTGGCCTCGCCCCTGGCCGGCATGGACGCCGCCGACCTGCGCCGCCTCGGGCGCGCCCTGCGCGAGGAGGAGCGCGCCGCCGGCAACCACCTGCCGCCGCCCTCGGACGACCTGCTCGCCCGCGCCCTCGCGGAACCCGAGCGACTCGCCCTGCACGACCCCGCCTACGCGCGCGGTGCACAGCGCCTCGGTGACCTGCTCGCCCGCGCCCGCCAGAAGCTGACCGACGGCGGTACCGCCGAAGAGGCCCTCTGGGAGCTGTGGAACGGAACGCCCTGGCCCCACCGCCTGGAGCGGGCCGCACGCCGCGGAGGCGCGGCGGGCCGCAACGCCGACCGTGATCTGGACGCCGTGTGCGCCCTGTTCGCCGTCGCCTCGCGCGCGGAGGAGCGCACCGGCGGCCGCGGCGCCCGCAACTTCCTGGAGGAGCTGGAGGCCCAGGACATCGCCGCCGACACCCTCGCAGGGCGGGCCGTGCGGCCGGACGCCGTACGCCTCATGACCGCTCACCGCTCCAAGGGACTGGAGTGGCGCCTCGTGGTCGTCGCGGGTGTCCAGGAGGGACTGTGGCCCGATCTGCGCCGCCGCGGCTCCCTCCTGGAGGCCGACCGCATCGGCCGTGACGGTCTCGCCGAACCCCTCACCCCCGGGGCTCTGCTGGCCGAGGAGCGGCGCCTGTTCTACGTGGCCGCCACGCGCGCGCGGGAGCGCCTCGTCGTCACCGCGGTGAAGGCGCCCGCCGACGACGGCGACCAGCCCTCCCGGTTCCTGACCGAACTCGGCATCGAGCCCAAGGACGTCACGGGCCGTCCGCGCCGCCCGCTGTCCGTGTCCGCCCTCGTCGCCGACCTGCGCGCCACGACCGTGGACCCGCGCGTCTCGGAGGCGCTGCGGGAGGCCGCGGCCCGCCGGCTCGCCCGCCTCGCCGCGCTCAGCGACGACGACGGCAGACCCCTCGTGCCGTCCGCCCACCCGTACCGCTGGTGGGGCATGTACGAACCGACCGAGAGCAAGGTGCCGCTGCGGGACCGCGACAAGCCCGTGGTGCTCTCCGGAAGCGCCCTCGACCAGCTCGCCAACACCTGCGCCCTGCAATGGTTCCTGGGCCGTGAGGTCAAGGCCGACGCCCCCGCCACCGCCGCCCAGGGCTTCGGCAACGTCGTGCACGTCCTGGCCGACGAGGTCGCTTCCGGGCGCACCCCCGCCGACCTCGCCGTCCTCATGGAGCGCCTCGACTCCGTGTGGGACGCGCTCGCCTTCGACGCGCCCTGGAAGTCGGCGCAGGAGAAGGAGCACGCGCGCGTGGCGCTCGAACGCTTCCTCCAGTGGCACGTCATGGATCGCGGCGGCCGTACCCCCGTCGCCAGTGAGCACGACTTCGACGTCACGCTGGAGGCCGGCTCCTACGAGGTCCGTATCCGCGGCTCCATGGACCGCGTCGAGCGCGACGCCGACGGCCGCGCCTACGTGGTCGACTTCAAGACCGGCAAGCAGGCGCCCAGCGCCGCCGACGTCGAGCACCACCCGCAGCTCGCCGTGTACCAGCTCGCCGTGCGCGAGGGAGCCGTCGACGAACCCTTCGACGGCGCGCGCCCGCACCCCGGGGGCGCCGAACTGGTGCAGCTGCGCCAGGGCGCGGCGAAGAAGGACGGCGGCGAGACCCTGCCGAAGGTCCAGGGACAGGAGCCCCTGGAAGGGGAATGGGTCGGCGATCTCCTCGCCACCGCGGCCGGCAAGGTGCTCGACGAGCGCTTCGCGCCCACCACCGGACAGCAGTGCACGCACTGCGCCTTCCGGGCCTCGTGCAGCGCGCGGCCCGAGGGGAAGCACGTCGTGGAGTGACGTGCGCCTCCGCCGGGCCGGAACGGACCGGCGCTGTCAGTGGGGCCGGTTAGCCTCGATGAGGTGACCACACGCCTCACCGACCCCGAGCAGCTCAAGGAGCTGCTGGGCATCCCCTTCACCCCGGAGCAGACGGCCTGCATCACGGCGCCGCCCGCCCCGCAGGTGATCGTGGCCGGAGCGGGCTCCGGCAAGACGACGGTGATGGCCGCCCGCGTGGTCTGGCTGGTCGGCACCGGACAGGTCGCGCCCGAGCAGGTCCTGGGCCTCACGTTCACGAACAAGGCGGCCGGCGAGCTCGCCGAGCGCGTCCGCAAGGCCCTCGTCAAGGCGGGCGTCACCGACCCCGACGCCATCGACCCGGACAACCCCCCGGGCGAGCCCGTGATCTCCACGTACCACGCCTTCGCCGGCCGGCTCCTGACCGACCACGGCCTGCGCATCGGACTCGAACCCACCACCCGGCTGCTCGCCGACGCCACCCGCTTCCAGCTCGCCGCGCGCGTGCTGCGCGAGGCGCCCGGCCCCTACCCCGCACTGACCCGCTCCTTCGCCGACCTGGTGAGCGACCTGCTCGCCCTCGACGCCGAGCTCGCCGAGCACCTCGTGGAGCCGGGCCGCCTGCGCGCGTACGACCAGGAGCTGCTGCGCACGCTCGAAGGCGCCAAGCTCAGCAACGCGGACCTGCGGAAGGTGCCCGAGGCGGCCGCCGCACGGCTGGAGCTGTCCGAGCTGGTGGGGCACTACCGGGCGGCCAAGCGCACCCGGGACGTGCTGGACTTCGGCGACCAGATCGCCCTGTCCGCCACGCTCGCGAGCACCCGGCCCGAGGTCGGCGAGATCCTGCGGGACGAGTTCCGCGTCGTCCTGCTCGACGAGTACCAGGACACCTCCGTGGCCCAGCGGATCCTCCTCGCGGGCCTGTTCGGCGGCGGCACCGGGCACGCGGTGACCGCGGTCGGCGACCCCTGCCAGGCGATCTACGGATGGCGCGGCGCCTCCGTGGCCAACCTCGACGACTTCCCGGACCACTTCGCCCACGGGGACGGCCGCCCCGCCACCCGCTTCGCGCTCAGCGAGAACCGCCGCAGCGGCGGCCGCCTCCTCGACCTCGCCAACGGACTGGCCGAGCCGCTGCGCGCCCTGCACGCGGGCGTGGAGGCGCTGCGGCCCGCCCCCGGAGCCGAGCGCGACGGCGTCGTGCGCTGCGCCCTGCTGCGGACCCACGGGGAGGAGATCGACTGGCTCGCCGACTCCATCGCCCATCTCGTCGGCACCGGCACGGCACCCGGGGAGATCGCCGTCCTGTGCCGCACCGCGACCGACTTCGCCGAGATCCAGGGCGCGCTCGTCGCCCGCGACATCCCCGTCGAAGTGGTCGGTCTCTCGGGCCTGTTGCACCTTCCGGAGGTCGCCGACCTGGTCGCCGTGTGCGAGGTCCTCCAGGATCCGGGGGCGAACGCGGCACTGGTCCGCCTGCTGACCGGCCCGCGCTGGCGCATCGGCGCGCGTGACCTCGCCCTGCTCGGCCGCCGCGCCCGCCTGCTGGTCTCCCACGCGCGCGGGGGCGACGAGGACGACCCGGACCGGCGGCTGGTCGAGGCCGTCGAGGGCGTCGACCCGTCCGAGGTGATATCGCTCGCGGACGCGCTCGACACGTTCCTGGAGACCTCCGCCGAGGCCGACGGGGACGACGACGGGCTGCCGTTCTCGCCGGACGCGCGCGTGCGCTTCGCGCGCCTCGCCACCGACCTGCGTGACCTGCGCCGCTCGTTGTCCGACCCGCTGATGGACGTCCTGCACCGCGTCCTGGCCGTCACCGGTCTCGAGGTCGAACTCTCCGCGTCCCCGCACGCGCTGGCGGCCCGGCGGCGCGAGACGCTGTCCAACTTCCTCGACGTCGCCGCGTCCTTCGCCGCCCACGACGGCTCCGCCACCCTGCTCGCCTTCCTCGGCTTCCTGCGCACCGCCGCCCAGTACGAGAAGGGCCTCGACAACGCGCTGCCGGGCGGCGAGAACACCGTGAAGGTGCTCACCGCCCACAAGTCCAAGGGCCTCGAATGGGACGTCGTCGCCGTCCCCGGCCTGGTCACCGGGACGTTCCCGAGCACCCAGGGCCGCGAGAAGTGGACGGCCCAGGGCAAGGTCGTCCCGCACGAACTGCGCGGCGACGCCGCGACCCTGCCCGACATCGAGGCGTGGGACTCCAGGTCGATGAAGGCGTTCCACGCCGACATGAAGGACCACCAGCACACCGAGGAACTGCGCCTGGGCTACGTCACGTTCACGCGACCCCGTTCCCTGCTCCTCGGCTCGGGCCACTGGTGGGGACCGTCCCAGAAGAAGAAGCGCGGCCCGTCCGACTTCCTCCAGGCGCTGTACGATCACTGCGCCGCCGGGTACGGCGAGATCGAGTCGTGGGCGGACGAACCGCCGGAGGACGAGGAGAACCCGGCCCTCCAGGAGGCGTCCGCCGAGCACGCCTGGCCGCTGCCGCTGGACGCTGCGTCCCTGGCCCGCCGCCGCGCGGCCGCCGACACCGTGCTCGCCCACCTGGAGCGAGCGGTGACGGCTCCGCAGGCCCGCGCGCACTCGGAGATCCACCCCGCCGCCCTGGACGAGCCGCCCTTCGAGGACCCCGACTGGCCGCCCCCGCCGGAGGACGAGGAGTTTCCGGCCGACAACCCCGAAGGCCCCGAGGACCCCATCGACCCCGACGACTGGGAGCAGCTGACCGCCGAGCGCCCCACGGTCCCGCACCCCTCGCCGCGGCCCGGCACACCGCCGCACGCGCGCGTGGCCGGGCTTCCGGAGGCGACACCTGCCGTTCCGCACCCCGCGCTGCCCCCGGAGTCCGAGCTCACCCCGGAGGAGGTCCGCACCATCTCCTCCTGGGACCGCGACCTCGACGCCCTCACCGGCGAACTGCTGCGTGCCCGTGCCGCCGTGCGCGAGGTGCCCGTCCCGCACTCGCTCACCGCCTCCCAGGTGCTGCGCCTGGCCGCCGACCCCGACGGCCTCGCCCAGGAGCTGGCCCGTCCCATGCCCCGCCCACCGCAGCCGGCCGCCCGCCAGGGCACCCGCTTCCACGCCTGGGTGGAATCCCGCTTCGAAGAGCTGCGCCTGCCCCTGCACGACCCGGAGGACCTGCCCGGCAGCGACGCCGAGATCGCCGACGAGCGCGACCTGGAGGCGCTCAAGGAAGCCTTCGAGCGCACCCCGTACGCGCACCGCACCCCGTACCGGGTCGAGCTGCCCTTCCAGCTGGCCGTCGCGGGCCGGGTCGTCCGCGGCCGCATCGACGCCGTCTACAAGACGGGCGACGGCGACGACGTGACGTACGAGATCGTCGACTGGAAGACGGGCCACCAGCAGACCGCCGACCCGCTCCAGCTCGCCGTCTACCGGCTCGCCTGGGCCGAGCAGCAGGGCGTCCCCCTGGAGTCGGTCGGCGCCGCCTTCCTGTACGTACGCAGCGGAGAGACGGTCCGGCCACAGCGGCTGCCCGGGCGTGCGGAGCTGGAGCGCCTCCTCACCCGGGACCCGCAGGCAGCCGTCACACAGGAGGCGCAGGCCGTCGAGGAGCCGCCGGACGAGCACGCTCCGGCGGGCGGATAGGCTCGGGACCATGAGCAAGCCCGTTGACAGCGCCGTCAGCACCGTCCGTGCGTACATCGAGAACCACCGCGAGGCGTTCCTCGACGACCTCGCCGCCTGGCTGCGGATCCCCTCCGTGTCCGCCCAGCCCGACCACGCACCGGACGTGCGGCGCAGCGCCGACTGGCTCGCCGGGAAACTGGCGGAGACCGGCTTCCCGACCACCGAGGTGTGGGAGACGCCGGGCGCCCCCGCCGTGTTCGCCGAGTGGCCCTCGGGCGACCCCCGGGCCCCCACGGTCCTCGTCTACGGACACCACGACGTCCAGCCCGCCGCCCGCGAGGACGGCTGGGACACCGATCCCTTCGAGCCGGTCGTCGTCGGCAACCGCCTCCACGCGCGTGGGGCCGCCGACGACAAGGGGCAGGTGTTCTTCCACACACTCGGGGTACGCGCGCACCTCGCCGCGACCGGGCGCACGGCCCCCGCGGTCAACCTCAAGCTGCTGATCGAGGGCGAGGAGGAGTCGGGCTCCCCGCACTTCCGTGCCCTGGTGGAAGCGCACAGGGAGCGCCTCGCCGCCGACGCCGTGATCGTCTCCGACACCGGCATGTGGTCCGAGGACACCCCCACGGTCTGCACCGGCATGCGCGGTCTCGCCGACTGCGAGATCGAGCTGCGCGGACCCGACCAGGACATCCACTCAGGCTCCTTCGGCGGCGCCGTCCCGAACCCGGCGACCGCCGCCGCCCGCCTCGTGGCCGCCCTGCACGACGACCACGCGCGCGTGGCGGTCCCCGGCTTCTACGACGGCATCGTGGAACTCACCGAGCGGGAGCGCGAGCTCTTCGCCGAGCTGCCCTTCGACGAGGCGCAGTGGCTGCGCACGGCCAAGTCGCACGCCACGTACGGAGAGGCCGGGCTCACCACCCTGGAGCGCATCTGGGCCCGCCCGACCGCTGAGGTCAACGGGATCGGGGGCGGCTACCAGGGCCCCGGCGGCAAGACGATCGTCCCGTCGTCGGCGATGCTGAAGCTCTCGTTCCGGCTGGTCGCCGGGCAGGACCCGGACCACGTGGAGAAGGCCGTCACCGCCTGGGTCGCCGAGCAGCTGCCCGCGGGAATCAGCCACACGATCACCTTCGGCGCCGCCACCAGGCCCTGCCTGACCCCGCTCGACCACCCCGCCCTGCAATCGGTCGTCCGCGCCATGGGACGGGCCTTCGAGCAGAAGATCCGTTTCACGCGCGAGGGCGGTTCGGGCCCCGCCGCCGATCTCCAGGACGTGCTCGACGCCCCGGTCCTGTTCCTGGGCATCTCGGTCCCCTCCGACGGCTGGCACGCGCCGAACGAGAAGGTCGAGCTCGATCTCCTCATGAAGGGCGTCGAGACCGCCGCCCACCTGTGGGGCGATCTCGCGGAGAGCTGGACGGATGCACACTGAACGAGGCGCCCCGCACACGTCCCGCCGTACGTCCTGCTGAACCGCCCGCCGAACCACCCATTTCATCACCGGGGGAGTTGGAAGCACCTGTGACCACCTGGACCGACCGCACCGCTGACCTGGCCGGAGGCCGACCGCTCTCGCTGTCCGCGCCGAGCGGTATCGACCGTGCCGCGCACCACCGCATCGACGAGCCGTGGCTCGCCGCGGCGTGGAGCCACCCCACCACCCGGGTGTTCGTGGTCTCCGGCGGTCAGGTGCTCATCGACGAGACGCCGGACGGCACGACGGAACTGGTCATGACGCCGTCCTTCGAGGCCCCTCTCACCGAGGCCCACCGCTACTTCCTGGGCACGGACGAGGACGGCGTGAGCTACTTCGCGCTGCAGAAGGACACGCTTCCGGGGCGCATGGACCAGTCCGCGCGCCCGGCCGGACTGCGCGAGGCCGGGCTGCTGCTCTCGCCGCGCGACGCCGGCCTCATGGTGCACGCCGTCGCCCTGGAGAACTGGCAGCGACTGCACCGCTTCTGCTCCCGCTGCGGCGAGCGCACCGTCATCGCCGCCGCGGGCCACATCCGCCGCTGCCAGGCCTGCGGGGCCGAGCACTACCCGCGCACCGACCCGGCCGTGATCATGGCCGTCACGGACGATCAGGACCGCATCCTGCTCGGCCGCCAGGTGCACTGGCCCGAGGGCCGCTTCTCGACGCTCGCCGGATTCGTGGAGCCCGGCGAGTCCATCGAGCAGTCGGTGCGCCGCGAGGTCTTCGAGGAAGCGGGCGTCCTCGTCGGGGACGTCGAGTACGTCGCCAGCCAGCCCTGGCCGTTCCCCTCCAGCCTGATGCTCGGCTTCATGGCGCACGCCACGTCCTTCGAGATCAACGTGGACGGTGACGAGATCCACGAGGCCCGCTGGTTCTCCCGCGAAGACCTGCGGGCCGCCTTCGAGACCGGGGAGGTCATGCCTCCCTACGGGATCTCGATTGCGGCCCGCCTGATCGAGCTCTGGTACGGCAAGCCCCTGCCGAAGCCCAGCGACGCGCTGTGAGCGAACCGCTCACGCGCGCCCGGCGCGTCAGGCGCCGATCTTCTGCTTGACCTGCGCCAGCGAGGGGTTCGTGAGCGTCGAGCCGTCGTCGAAGAGGACGGTGGGGACCGTCTGGTTCCCGCCGTTCGCCTTCTCCACGAACGCCGCCGATTCCGGGTCGTGCTCGATGTTGATCTCGGAGTACGCGATGCCCTCGCGGTCCATCTGCTTCTTCAACCGCTGGCAGTAGCCGCACCAGGTGGTGCTGTACATCGTCACAGTGCCCGGCATGTCCTCGCGCTCCTTCGTGGCTGGGGTGCGTGTTCGCAATACGTCGAACGTACGCGACGCGACGACCATTCCCGCACGTCGGTCGCGTTAGTACGACAATCACCGGCCGCCTGTGGACAGCGCGACGCACCCGCCCCCGCAGACCTGGCAGCATGGCGGGGTGACAGCAGCAACGCACTCCACCCTGTTCCCGCAGGTCCCGGAATCGGCCGACGCGGTGCTCGACGGGCTCGACCCCGAGCAGCGCGCCGTGGCGACGGCCCTGCACGGTCCGGTGTGTGTGCTCGCGGGCGCGGGGACGGGCAAGACGCGCGCGATCACGCACCGCATCGCGTACGGCGTCCGCGCCGGGATCCTCCAGCCGAACACCGTGCTCGCCGTCACCTTCACCAACCGCGCCGCGGGGGAGATGCGCGGCCGGCTGCGGCAGCTCGGCGCCGGGGGAGTGCAGGCCCGCACGTTCCACTCGGCGGCGCTGCGCCAGCTCCAGTTCTTCTGGCCCAAGGCCGTCGGCGGGGAGCTGCCCCGGATCGTCGACCGCAAGCTCCAGATCGTCGCCGACGCCGCTGCCGCCTGCCGCGTCCGCCTCGACCGCGGCGAGCTGCGTGACGTGACAGCCGAGATCGAGTGGTGCAAGGTCACCCAGACCGTCCCCACGGACTACGCCGCGGCGGCGCACAAGGCGGGCCGTGAGTCCCCCCGCAACCCCGCCGAGATCGCCCAGATCTACGCGAACTACGAGACGCTGAAGCGGGACCGCTCGGTCATCGACTTCGAGGACGTCCTGCTGCTCACCGTCGGCATCCTCCAGGACCGGCAGGACATCGCCGAGCAGGTCCGCGCCCAGTACCAGCACTTCGTCGTCGACGAGTACCAGGACGTCAGCCCGCTCCAGCAGCGCCTGCTCGACCTGTGGCTCGGCGAGCGCGACAGCCTCTGCGTCGTCGGCGACGCCAGCCAGACGATCTACTCCTTCACCGGCGCCACCCCCGACCACCTGCTCAACTTCCGCACCCGCCACCCGAGCGCGACCGTCGTCAAACTGGTCCGCGACTACCGCTCCTCCCCCCAGGTCGTGCACCTCGCAAACGGAATCCTGTCGCGGGCCACCGGCCGGGCCGCCGAGCACCGTCTGGAGCTGATCTCCCAGCGCGAGGCGGGACCCGAGCCGGTCTATGTGGAATACGCGGACGAGCCCGCGGAGGCGGAGGGCGCGGCCCGCCGCATCCGGGAGCTCATCGCCGCCGGCGTCTCCGCGGGCGAGATCGCGATCCTGTTCCGGACGAACGGGCAGTCGGAGATCTACGAGCAGGCGCTCGCCGACGCCGGAGTGCCCTACCAGCTGCGCGGCGCGGAGCGCTTTTTCGAGCGGGCCGAGGTCCGCAAGGCCGGCCACGCGCTGCGCGCGGCAGCCCGCTTCGGGGGCAACGACGCGGGGCTCGACGAGGCCGTCGACCTGCCGTCCCAGGTCCGTGCGGTCCTCTCCGGCGAGGGCTGGACGAGCGAACCGCCCGCGGGCTCCGGCGCCGTCCGCGACCGATGGGAGTCCCTCGCCGCCCTGGTCCGCCTCGCGGAGGACTTCGCGCAGGCCCGCCCGGAAGTGACCCTGGCCGACTTCGTGGCGGAGCTCGACGAGCGGGCCAATGCCCAGCACGCGCCGACCGTCGAAGGCGTCACCCTGGCCTCGCTGCACGCGGCGAAGGGCCTGGAGTGGGACGCCGTGTTCCTGGTCGGCGTCGCCGAGGGCATGATGCCGATCACGTACGCCAAGACCGACGAGCAGATCGAGGAGGAGCGGCGCCTCCTGTACGTCGGGGTCACCCGGGCCCGGCGCCACCTCGGTGTCTCCTGGGCGCTGTCCCGCTCGCCGGGCGGTCGGCCCGGCCGCCGGGCGAGCCGCTTCCTGGACGGACTGCGGCCGGGCTCCACCGGCTCCGTGGGCCGGGGTGCGGGCGTCGGCCGGGGCGGGGTCGAGCTGGGGACGCGACCGGACGCCAAGGGGCCGCTCGCCGGGGCCCGGCGCAGGGCCAACAGGAAGGTGGCGCGCTGCAGGGTCTGCGGCCGCACGCTCACCGAAGCCGGTGAGATGAAGCTGATGCGCTGCGAGGACTGTCCCTCGGACATGGACGAAGGGGTCTACGAGCGGCTCGTCGAGTGGCGGGCCCGCACCGCGGCCGGCCTCGGCCAGCCCGCGTTCTGTGTCTTCACCGACAAGACCTTGATCGCCATCGCCGAGGCGGCGCCGGACGACGAGGCCGAGCTGTCCCGCATCCCGGGCGTCGGCATGCGGAAGTTTCGGACGTACGGATCCGATGTGCTCGCCATTTGTGCAGGTCAGACCGTGAGCGATGAGTCTGAAGGTGCCGACGGGGGCGACTGATTCAAACTCGTCGAAAAAATAGTTTGCGCATGCCCCAGCAATCCCCATAGGTTCTAAAGCACGAAAGCAGCGGCCTTCTCGAAGGCCCTGGTTCCGTGATGTACTTGAAAGCCGTCGGACCGGTTCGCGCCGGTCCCCTAGACGCCGAGAGGAGGCGAATCCAGTGATCAGCATCAAGGCCAGCTCCATCAGCACCGTCAAAATGACCGATCGCTCGGTCGTCGCTTCCTGCCTGCTCGGCTTCTCGAACCTGGGCACCGGTCTGTCTGGCCTCAGCGCCATGCGTCCGGAGTCCGGCCTGTCTCTCGCGGGTCTTCCCATTCGCGAGGGCAATGAGCGACCGACCAAGGCACCGGAAGCAGTAGCGACGGCACAGGCTCAGGCCTATGCCTTTGCCGCGGCCGGTGCCGGATTCCGGAAGCAGACGACGCAGCACCACACGATGTGGGCCTTCCGTGGGCCTGAACCCTGGAGTGATCCAGCCTGATCGACGATCAGGCCGGCGCCTTCAGGGCCGCGGAACCCCACCCGGGATCCGCGGCCCTTCTGTTTTCCCGGAAGACCCAGCGATCTTCCGAGGAGCCAGAACGAAGGGGCCTCGGGACAAGAAAAGAACCCGGTACCACCGCCACCCGGCCCACCGGCCGGAATGACCAGACGAGGAAGAAGACACCGTGCAACTCGAAGCGCACGCCCCGTCCGTACCGCCTTCAGACCCTCTTTCCCCGCCCGTGTCCACGGAGGACTCCACCTTGAACCCGCTGACTGCGCTCACCGCGCTCGACGACGCCATCGAGAACCTCGGCGTGCCCGTCCCCTGCCGTGCCTACGACCCGGAGGTCTTCTTCGCGGAGTCGCCGGCGGACGTCGAGTACGCCAAGTCCCTCTGCCGTACCTGCCCGCTGGTCGAGGCCTGCCTCGCCGGTGCCAAGGAGCGGCGTGAGCCCTGGGGCGTCTGGGGTGGCGAGCTGTTCGTCCAGGGAGTTGTCGTGGCCCGCAAGCGGCCGCGTGGCCGCCCGCGCAAGAACCCGGTCGCGGCATGAACACCCGAGGAACGATCGACCGCCCCCTGACGCACGACCCGAAGAAGCAGGACCCGATGAAGCCGTCCACGAGCGAGCCCACAGGCTCCGCGATCCCAGACTTCACCACCTCCGGCGCGACCGACTCGCGTCAGAACAGGACCCGTCAGATGCAACTCATCCCAGAAGCCCTGGCTCGTGCGCATATGCACGAGCAACTGAGGGACGCGCACACGGAGCGCCAGGCCATGCGCCTGGTGGTCGCGCGCCGGATGCAGCGGCGCGCCGAGCGCGCGTCGCTGCGGGCCAGGCGCGCGCTCGCCATGGCCGTGATGCAGTAAGCGAAAGCGCGTCGCGCAAAAAACAGCAAGAGACAGCAAGAGACAGAACGAGCGGGGGCCGGTCCGGCAGGGACCGGCCCCGCGGTGCGTGGCACCCGGCGATCATCGGTCCATGGAGTTATCGTCACGGAGTGACGTCTCTTCCTGGCGGGGACTCCGCGCAGCAACCGGACCACCAGGCCCTCGTGTGCGCCCGGTGCGGCACCACCGCGCACGGGGCCCAGCCCACCTGGACGTATTCCGTGGAGGGCGGCGTTCGCCGCTACTTCTGTGACGCCTGTGCCCGGGAGAACATCAGAGCCATCGAAGGGCGGCTCGACTCCGACTGGTGGTGATCACGCCTCGACGGCCGGCTCGTGCGCCACGTCCTCGTCGGCCACGAACCCCGGCATCCACGCCTCCAGTTCGTCCCGCAGGCGTACCGTCGCGCCGAGCTGACACAGCACGCCGATCGTGCTGAGCGTCACCCGGTGGATCAACAGGTACGACGGCGGCAGGTTCAGCTGCTTGCCCAACTGGTGGGCGGGCGAGCGGATGTCGGCGATCCGGGCCGCCTGGGTGCGCATCCAGGATCGGGTGAACGTGAACGCCTCGACCTGGGCCGGTTCGATGATCGGCAGCAAGTAGTCGAGCACCGCGTCCGGTTCGAGCTCGATGGACTCCTTGACGAAGCCCTCCTCCCGCAGCAGCTCGTAGACCGCGGTCGCGTCGCCTTCGATCGTCAGCCGCAGCGACGTGCCGATGGGATCGGGCAGACCTCCGGGAAGACGGTCCACCGTGCCGAAGTCCAGGACGCCGAGGCGCCAGCCGTCCTTCCCGTCCGGCAGCAGCCGGAAGTTGCCCGGGTGCGGATCCGCGTGCAGCAGTCCCGTGCGCGCGGGACCCGAGAACAGGAAGCGGGCCAGCAACTGGCCCGCACGGTCGCGCTGTTCCTGGCTGCCGGAGCCGATGACCTCCGCCAGCGGCGTGCCGTCGATCCACTCCGTCACCAGCACCTGCTCGCTCTGGTGGACCACCTGGGGCACCACGACGTCGGGGTCGTCGGCGAACTCCTCCGCGTGGGCCTGCTGGGCCTGCGCCTCCAGGGCGTAGTCCAACTCCTCCGAGACCCGGTCGCGCAGCTCGGCGATCAGCGGCTTGATGTCTATCCCCGGGATGAGCGGACCCAACAGCCGTGCGAAACGCCCCAGTTGGTTGAGGTCCGACAGCAACGCCTCGCCCGCACCCGGGTACTGGACCTTCACGGCCACCTGGCGCCCGTCGTGCCAGACGGCCCGATGCACCTGCCCGATCGACGCGGCGGCCGACGGCTTGTCGTCGAACTCCCGGAACAGCTCGCGCCATTGCCCGCCGAGCCGCTCCTCCAGGACCGTGTGCACCGTGCGGGTCGGCATCGGCGGCGCGGCTTCCTGGAGCTTGGTCAGCGCGGCCCGGTACGGACCGGCGACCTCCTCCGGGAGCGCGGACTCGAAGACGGACAGCGCCTGCCCGAACTTCATGGCTCCGCCCTTGAGTTCGCCGAGCACCTTGAACAGCTGATCCGCCGTGCGCTGCTGCAGCTCCCGTCCCACGATCTCGGCGGACTTGCCGCCGATCCGCTTGCCGATGCCCCAGGTGGCACGGCCGGCGAAGCCGATTGGCAGCGCGGCCAGCTTGGCGGTACGGGTAACCGCCTTGCGGGGAAGATCAGACATACACCCCTCCAAGTACCGGACAGCAGTGCCGCGCATGCCCAGGCGTCATGACGCCGTCAGCCGATTGCCTACCCCGCCATTGTGTCGTGCGGCCCTTCCTCCACGGAGGTCTCCTGCCCGTTACCTCTCTCACCCGCACCGCACGCGCACTCCCGATGCGGCCGCACCGGCCTCGCGTGCCAGTCGAGTCCCGGTGCGGACGCCTCCCAGCGCGCCCCGGTGCTCGACGGCAGCTCCCCGTCCAGGAACGCCAGCGCATGAGCGGCCGCCAGGCCCGCGACGGCGGTGGCCAGACCCAGGTCGCAGGCCTGGACCTGACGCGCGGCCCGGCCCGACCGCCACTGGGCGAGCAGCCGCGGCCAGGTCGGATCGCGGTCCGTGCGGGCGAGCAGCAGACAGTGCGCACAGCCCGTCCCGCCGGGCAGCACCAGAGGTCCGACGACTCCGGTGGCCTCGGCCACGCCCGCGTACAGATGGGGAATGCCCGCCGCCATCAGGTCCTCGACGTGGACCGGATCGGGGGAGTGGACCGCGAGTCCGTCCCGTGGGGCGACGACCACCAGGGACAGCGGCGGCTCGCCGCCCTCCGGCCACGCGGGGTGCGGCTCCGCCCTGCGCCGGTCGGGACGGGGCGGCCGCGCCGGGGCCACCGCCCGCACCACGCGCCGCGCCGACGCGTCCCGGCGCTCGCCGACCGCCTCCACCGGCTGCCCGCCCGGCGCCACGTCCCACGGCTCGACGCAGCCGCCGTCCCGCACGTCGACGTGTCCGACGCCCGCCGCGCCGAGCACCGATGCCACGACCGCGCCCACCCGGCCGGCCCCGCGCACCTGCACGCGCATGCTGTGCCGGGCCGCCAACTTCCTCACCGCCTCGGCCGGTTCGGACGTGGCCACCGACAGTGCGGCGTGGTCGGGGCGGAGCCGGTCCATCACCTGCGACCGCCGGCGCAGCGCCTCGGCGGGCGGGCCGCCACCCGTCGCGTCGTCCAGCAGACCCGCGTGGGTCAGCCGGTCCAGGAGCGCGTCCACGTGTCCGTCGGGCAGGCCCATGCGGCGGGCCTCGTCGCGCAGGAGCGGTACTCCGCGCGTCCCGTCGAGCAGGGTCATGAAGGTGCCGGTGGCCGTGTCGACCGGGTTGAGCACCACCGCGTGGGCGGGCGTCATCCCGAACTGCACCGTGTTCAGGTCGTGCCAGCCGCGCCGCAGCGCCGGCTTCAGGATCGGATGCATGGCTGTTCCCCCGTGCTCTGCCGTGACGTCGATCGACAGCCAGCATGACGGTGTCGGCGCGAGCGTGCGGAAAGTTGTCCACAGGCTGGGGGCGATAGTCGTACGAATCAAACGGGGGCGGCGCGGGAGCGCACCGAAGAGTTCCGGAGGCGGGACTTCCGCCCTGCCCAACGGGTAACGTCGGGGCGTGCCCGCCGACCCACTGCACCGTGCCACGAACACGCAGCGCAGCACGACCAAACCGCCGCCAGGCGGCCCCGGGGCGAGCGCGGTCGAGGTCCGCAGAAGCGCCCGGCGTCGTAGAACGGTCTCCGCGTACCGCGAGGGCGATCGCACGGTGGTCCTCATCCCGGCCCGCATGTCGGAGGCCGAGGAGCAGCGCTGGGTCACCGTCATGCTCGACAAGCTCGCGGCACAGGAGAGCAAGCGGGTCCTGGGCGACGCCGAACTTGCCGAGCGCGCGCAGCGGCTCTCCGAGCAGTACCTCGACGGGAAGGCCCGCCCCGCGTCCGTTCGCTGGGTCACGAACCAGAACACCCGGTGGGGCTCCTGCACCCCCGCCGAGGGAAGCATCCGCCTCTCGCACCGACTGCAGGGCATGCCCGAGTACGTCGTCGACTATGTGCTCGTCCATGAACTCGCCCATCTGCTGGTCCCCGGCCACGGTCCGCGTTTCTGGCGCCTTCTGGAGGCGTATCCGCGAACCGAGCGGGCGCGCGGCTACCTCGAAGGGGTGGTCGCGGCCGACCGCCTGCCGCACCTGCCGACCGCACGCGGCGAGTGATCGTCCCCCCGGGGCCTCCGGGACGGTTGTGTACCAGGGCTGTACCGACTTCCTCCGCTGTCGGTGTTTGCAGTTAGCCTGGCGCGACGCAATCACCATCGGGATGGGGGACGGTCGTTACGCATGGCCAGGGAATTCCAACGCGGCCACAAGGCCAAGATCAGTGACCTCACCGCGGGCACCGATCTGTACGTCGGCGTACAGATCACCGGCCCCGGGCTGACCTTCGACATCAGCTGTTTCGGCCTCGACGCCGATGAGCGGCTGTCCGACGACCGGTACTTCGTCTTCTTCAACCAGCCGAAGACACCCGAGGAATCCGTCCAGCTGCTCGGTGCGCAGGCCGGTGACAGCGAGTCGTTCCGCGTCACGCTCGACAAGATCCCCGCGCACATCCACAAGCTGTCGTTCACCGCGACCCTCGACGGCGCCGGCCAGATGTCGCAGGTGGCGCCCGGGTACATCCGGATCGTCGCCGGCGGCGAGGAGGTCGCCCGGTACTCCTTCAGCGGTGCCGAGTTCTCGACCGAGCGTGCGGTGATGCTGGGCGACTTCTACCTGAAGGACGTCTGGCGGTTCGCCGCCGTGGGCCAGGGCTTCGACGGCGGCCTGGACGCGCTCCTGAAGAACTTCGGCGGTGAGGTCGCCGAGGAGGAGCCCGCCGCCGCGCAGCCGCAGGCCGCCCCCGGGTTCGCGCCGCCCGCGCAGGCCTCCGCGCCGCCCGCCTTCGGTGCCCCGGCAGCCCCGGCTCCGGCCCCCGCACCCGCCCCGCAGGGCTTCGCGCCGCCGCAGAGCCCGACGCCTCCGCCGGCGCCCACCCCGGCCGCACCTCCGGTCCACGCGGCACCCACCATCGCCGCGCCCCTGGCCACGCCGCCCGGCACCGTGCCGCCGCCCGCGCCCAGCCCGTTCGGACAGCAGCCGCCCCAGCAGCCGCAGTTCGGACAGGTCCCCGGCCAGGGCGGCGCCTCCCTGCCGCCCGGTTACGGCCAGCAGCACCAGACGCCGGCCGCCCCTCCCGGTTACGGCCAGCAGCACCAGACGCCGGCCGCCCCTCCCGGCTACGGCCAGCAGCCCGCGGCACCCTCCCCGTACGGCGCCCCGCAGGGTGTTCCGCAGCAAGCCCCCGCGCCCGGCGTGGCCGCGGCCCTGCAGAAGTACCGCGAGGCGCCCACCGGGCAGCGCTGGACGCCGCAGAACAAGAAGCTGATCCGGGTCGACCTCGGCGCGGGCGGCGAGCAGGCCGTGCTCGCCCGTCAGGGCAGCATGGTGCTCTACCAGGGCAAGGTCGAGTTCAGCTACAAGGGAGCCGGGTTCGCCGGCCGCATCGTGGGCAACGCCACCGGCCAGGAGATGCAGCTGATGCGCTGCACCGGCCGCGGCCAGGTCTTCCTCGCCGAGGAAGCCACCTACCTGCACCCGATCGAGCTGCAGGGCGACGCGATCTGCGTCTCCGCGGAGAACGTCCTGGCGTTCGACGAGTCCCTCCAGCACGAGGTCCGCAGGATCGAAGGACACGGCATCCCCGGAGGTGCCCTGTTCGTCATGCAGTTCCAGGGCACCGGCACCGTCGTCGTGAAGACGCACGGCACACCCGTCGTGCTGCCGGTGACGCCGACGACGTTCGCCGACTCCAATGCCGTCGTGGCCTGGTCCGCGGCCGCGCAGGCGATCGTCTCCAGCCAGGTCCGGATGCGGCGCAACGCGTACCCCGGCCACAGCGGCGAGGGCGTGAACCTGCAGTTCCGGGGCGCACCCGGCAACTTCATCGTCGTCCAGCCGTACGAGGTCTGAGGGAGTCCGTCATGAACCAGCCACTCGCGGGCTTCGCCCCGACACCCGTAGCCGCCCGCATGGAGAACCACGGCAGCAACATGCTGAAGGTCGCCATGCAGACCGGGAACGACCTCTTCGCGCGCGTGGGCTCGATGGCCGCCTACGAAGGCTTCGTCCAGTACGAGCCCAACCCGCCCGCCGTCCGCCAGGTCGCCCGTGACTGGATCACGGGTGAGGGCGCGCCGCTGATGAAGTGCTCCGGCGACGGTCTGCTCTACCTCGCCGACTACGGCGCGGACGTCGTCGTGATCAACCTCGGCGGCGACTCCATCTCCGTCAACGGCACGAACCTGCTCGCCTTCGACGCGCACCTCCAGTGGGGCGTCGAGCGCGTGAAGGGCCTCGCCAAGTTCGCGGGGCAGGGCCTGTGGAACATCACGATCAGCGGCCAGGGGTTCGTCGCCCTGACCTCGCGCGGCACCCCCATCGTGGTCGACTGCGGCCGCGGCGAGGACGAGACGTACGTCGACCCGGACGCGCTCATCGCCTGGTCGCCCAAGCTGAAGGTGAAGGGCAAGCGCAGCTTCCGCGCCGGCTCGCTCATCGGGCGCGGCAGCGGCGAGGCCTACCAGATGGGCTTCTCCGGCGAAGGCATCGTCGTCGTACAGCCCAGTGAGGACAGCACCGACCGCCTCCGAGTCCGGGGCTGAGGGGGAGCGAACAACCATGCAGAGCCCGCTTTTCGCATACGCCGAGCAGCAGTCCCAGGAGCGCTACACGGTGCAGAACCCGCAGATGCTGCGGGTGGTCCTGGAGGGCCACGACGACCTCGTCGCCCGTAAGGGATCGATGGTCGCCTACCAGGGGCTCGTCGAGTTCGACGCCGAGTACCAGACGTCCGGGCAGCGGCGCGCCCGCGCCACCACGGGCGAGGGACTCAGCCTGATGCGCTGCCACGGGCAGGGCGTCGTGTATCTCGCGAACCTCGCCCAGTACATCCACGTCGTGGACGTGGAGCAGGACGGTCTGACCGTCGACAGCAGCTACGTGCTCGCGATGGACTCGTCGCTGCACCACGAAGTCATCGCCGTGGACAGCCAGTTCGGCATCTCGGGGTCCGGCAAGTACCAGCTCAACATCACCGGGCGCGGCAAGGTCGCCCTGATGACGTCGGGCCAGCCGCTGATGCTCCAGGTCACGCCCGACAAGTACGTCAACGCCGACGCGGACGCCATCGTCGCCTGGTCGACCGGGCTCCGGGTGCAGATGCAGGCGCAGACGCACTCCTCGGGCGTCTGGCGGCGCCGCGGCAACACCGGCGAGGGCTGGGAGCTCAGCTTCATGGGCAGCGGTTACGCGCTCGTCCAGCCCAGCGAGCTGCTGCCGCCGCAGAACGCGCAGATCGGCGGCGGCGTCGCCGCGCAGTTCGGGATGGGCCAGCAGGGCGCCCGGGGGCAGAACCAGGGCAACGTCTGGAGCTGACGCCGTACGCAGCGATGTGGGTAAGGGGCGGGCGCCATGGCGCCCGCCCCTTACCCGTACTCGTGCACAGCCCTGAAACAGCCCTGAAAAGGCCCTAAAGGCGAGCCCGCGTGGCCTCGACCAGGCGCACGACCGACGCGTCCGCCACCGCCGGGACCTCGTCGTACGGGAACCAGCGCAGGTCCAGCGACTCGTCGCTGATCGCCTCCGTGGCACCGGCCGGCGCGAGCGCCGCGTACTGCGTGTCCAGGTGCTGCGAGCACGGGCCGGGAATCGGGTGCCGGTCCAGCCGGACCGGGCCGCCGGGCAGCAGCGTCAGACCAGGGATGCCGGACTCCTCCGTCGCCTCGCGCAGGGCCGCGGCCGCCAGCGTCGCGTCGCCGGGCTCGCAGTGACCGCCCATCTGGAGCCACATCTGCAGCTTCTTGTGGAGGGTCAGGAGCACCCGGCCGCGCTCGGGGTCGATGACCAGGGCGCTCGCGGTGAGATGCCCCGCCGTGCAGGGCTTCCACATCGCGGCCTCACCGTGGGCGGCGAGGTGGTCCAGGTAGGCCTGGCGCAGCTCCGGCTGGTCCTCGTAGCTCTTGAGCACGAGGACCGCGTCGTCGTACAGGCTCACTTGTCGCTGTCGTCCTCACCCTGGTCGGAACCCCGGTCGGAGCCGTGGTCGGAACCCTCGTCCTTGGACAGGTTCGGCTTCTCGCCCGTGGCGCCGCCCGCGGCCTCGCCGAGCATCTTGTCGAGCTCCGAGAAGTCGAGCTGCTCGCGGTGCACGAAGCCGTCCGGGTCGTCCAGGTCGGACGCCGTCGGCAGCATGTCCGGGTGCGCCCACAGGCCGTCCCGGCCGTCGACACCGCGCGCGTCCGTGAGCGACGCCCACAGGCGCGAGGCGTCACGGAGACGGCGCGGACGCAGCTCCAGGCCGATCAGCGTCGCGAACGTCTGCTCCGCGGGACCGCCGGTCGCACGGCGGCGGCGCAGCGTCTCGCGCAGCGCGTCCGCGGACGACAGGCGCGGCTTCGCGGCCGCGTGGACCACCGCGTCGACCCAGCCCTCCACGAGCGCGAGGGCCGTCTCCAGGCGGGCCAGAGCGGCCTTCTGCTCCGGAGTGTCCTCCGGCTGGAACATGCCCTGCTGGAGAGCTTCCTGGATCTGCTCCGGGTTCTGCGGGTCGAACTGACCGACCACGTCCTCCAGCTTCGTGGTGTCGACCTTGATCCCGCGCGCGTACCCGTCGACCGCGCCGAACAGGTGCGAGCGCAGCCACGGCACGTGCGAGAACAGCCGCTGGTGGGCGGCCTCGCGCAGCGCCAGGTAGAGGCGGACCTCCTCCTTCGGGATGCCGAGGTCCTTGCCGAACGCCTCGATGTTCAGCGGGAGCAGCGCCGCCTTGCCGGCCGGGGCCAGCGGCAGGCCGATGTCGGTGGAGCCGACGACCTCGCCCGCGAGCACCCCGATGGCCTGGCCGATCTGCTGGCCGAACATGGCGCCGCCCATGGAGCGCATCATGCCGATCAGCGGCCCTGCCATGGCCTGCATCTCCTCGGGCAGCACGTCGCCCATGGCCATGCCGACGCGCTCGGCGACCGGGTCGACGAGCTCCTTCCACACCGGGAGCGTCGCCTCGACCCACTCGGCGCGGCTCCACGCCACGGCCGAGCCGGCGCCCGAGGGCAGCGACGTCGCGTCGTCCAGCCACAGGTCGGCCAGGCGCACGGCCTCCTCGACCGCGGTCCGGTCGGCGGGGCCGATGCTCGCGTCCTTCACGCCGTCCTGCGTGCCCTGGGACACGGTCTGGCGGGCGATGTCCTTGGCCATGTCCCAGTTCACCGGGCCGCCCTCGTAGGAGAGCATCTGGCCGAGCTGCTGGAAGGCCGCCCCCAGATCGTTCGGATTCATCGAGCCGAACATCGCCGCGAACGGGTTGTCCCCGCCCTCGCCGCCCGGACCGCCCGCGCCGGGCAGGCCCGGGAACCCGAATCCGAAGGGGTTGGCCGGTCCCTGACCGCCACCGCCCTGCTGGTCCTTCTTCTTGCCCTCGTCGCCGTCGTCCGGCTCCTCCGGCGGAAGGCCGAAACCGAATGGGGTGTCACTCACGGGATTCCTCGGCTGGTAAGGCCACCGGTTCTGCCCCGGTGGCGACTGCCCGACTACACACCCAGCGTAGACACCATGGCGGGATTGGGCCTCGGTGCTTCGCCGACTCATGGCCTGCGGCAGGATGGATGCCTCCTGGTACGTACGCGTCATACAGGTACGTACTGAAGACAACCGCTGGAGACGCCCGGTGAGTTCCCCAGATCCGCAGGTTCGCGCAGCGCGAAACCCCTCAACCAGTCCCGCCGTGCGCGGACCCGTCGTCGCGGTCACCGGTGCCGCCTCCGGCGTCGGGGCCCTGCTCACGGAGCGGCTCGCGGCCTCGGACGCGATCAAGCAGGTCCTCGCCATCGACGAGCGGCGCGGCGAGTGCACGTCCGCGACCTGGCACATCCTGGACGTACGGGATCCGGCCATCGCCGAGAAGCTGCGCGGCGCGGACGTCGTCGTGCACCTGGCGCTCGACCTCGATCTGGAGTCCGACGCCGCCGCCCGCACCGCGTACAACGTGCGCGGCACCCAGACGGTGCTGACGGCCGCGGCCGCCGCCGGCGTGCACCGCGTCGTCCTGTGCACCTCGACGATGGTCTACGGGGCGCTCGCCGACAACGAACTTCCCCTCTCCGAGGACGCTGAACTGCGCGCCACGGCGGAGGCGACCGGCGTGGGCGACCTCCTGGAGGTCGAGCGGCTGGCCCGCCGCGCCCCGCGCGCCCATCCCGGCCTGAACGTCACCGTGGTGCGTCCCGCGGTGCTCGTCGGCGGCACGGACACGGCCCTGACCAGGTACTTCGAGTCTCCGCGGCTCCTCGTGGTGGCCGGTTCGCGGCCCGCCTGGCAGTTCTGCCACGTCGAGGACCTGTGCAGCGCTCTGGAGTACGCCGTTCTGGAGAAGGTCGACGGGGAGCTCGCGGTCGGCTGCGACGGCTGGCTGGAGCAGGAGGAGGTCGAGGAGCTCAGCGGGATCCGCCGCATGGAGCTGCCGTCCGCCGTCGCGCTGGGCGCCGCGGCCCGCCTCCACCGCATCGGGCTCACCCCGTCGCCCGCGGGCGACCTGGCCTACACGATGTATCCGTGGGTCGTCAGCGGCAGCCGGCTGCACGACGCGGGCTGGCGCCCCCAGTGGACGAACGAGGAGGTCCTCGCCGAGCTCCTGGAGGAGGTCGCGGGCCGCCGCACGGTGGCGGGCCGACGGCTGGGCCGCAAGGACGCGACGGCGGCGGGCGCCGCGGGCGCGACGGTGGCTCTCCTCGGCACGGCTGCCGTCGTGCGCCGGGTCCGCAAGGCGAGGCGCCGCATCTGAAGGTGGCTGGGGTGGCTGAAGGCGGCACGGCGCATACGGACGACGCATTTGGACGAGCCTCCAATCCGGTACGCGCGCGTGCCGGTCGAAAACGCTATTCACGGTTGTCTGCGGCGTGCGGCACGATGTGGGCATGGCACCCACCCAGCACGACCATCCCGGTGAGCAGGCGGCGCAGGACCCGATCAAGCTGCTCGCCATCCGTGAGACCCCGCTCTCCCTCGACGAGGTTTTCCGGGCCGCAGGTGACGACGCGGCGGGCGGCACCGCGCTCTTCGTGGGGACGGTGCGCAATCACGACGGCGGGGCCGACGTCGACAGGCTCGGCTACTCCTGCCACCCGACAGCCGAGGCGGAGATGCGGCGCATCGCGGAGAAGGTCGTCGCCGAGTACCCCGTGCGCGCCCTCGCGGCCGTCCACCGGATCGGTGATCTGGCGGTGGGTGACCTCGCGGTCGTCGTCGCCGTCTCGTGCCCGCACCGCGGCGAGGCCTTCGAGGCGTGCCGCAGACTCATCGACGACCTCAAGCACGAAGTGCCCATCTGGAAGCACCAGACGTTCTCCGACGGCACGGAGGAGTGGGTGGGTGCCTGCTGAGGTTCCGGTTGCGTAACCGCACCCCTGCGGCGAGCGTTGACACTGCGGATGGTTAATCTGCTGATCAGTCAGTTGTGGTTGCTCATGGGGTCGGGAGGTCGGCATGACAGCTCTCATGTGGCTGCTCATTCCGGTTGTCGCTGCGGTCGGCGCCGGACTGTGGGGCACGTGGGCCGGTCGCCATCGCCACAAGACGGGCGACGTGACCGAACTCAGCGGCTACGCGCGCTTCCGCGAGGCCATGGAGAAGTCGCACTCGGGCACCTGACCTCGTACGGCCCGGCCCCACAGGTGCACTGACAGGCCCGTCCCGTACTGTCGTTCCATGCCACGCCGCACCGCGACGATGCTCGCCTCGACCCTGATCCTGATCGCGCTGCTCTGCGCCGGGGTGCTCATCAAGGTGCCCTACGCGGAGATGTCCCCGGGACCGACGGTGAACACCCTCGCGGACCACGACGGCGAACCCGTGATCCAGATCTCCGGCCACAAGACGTACGAGACGTCGGGCCACCTGAACATGACGACGGTCCGCGTCACCAGCGCCGACTTCAACATGAACCTGGTGTCGGCCGTCTACGGATGGCTCGCCCACGACAGCATCGTGGTGCCGCACGACACGCTCTACCCGGACGGCCAGACCGAGGAGCAGTCCTCGCAGGAGAACGCCGAGGAGTTCAGCCAGTCCCAGGAGAGCGCCAAGGTCGCCGCCCTGAACGAGCTGGACATCCCCGTGAAGTCCTGGGTGATCGTCTCCACCGTCGTCAAGGACAGCCCCGCCGAGGGCGCGCTGCACGCCGGTGACGTCATCAAGGCCGTCGACGGCACGAAGATCACCAAGCCCGCCGACGTCGCGAAGCTCGTCACCAAGCACGAGCCCGGCGAGAACGTCGTCTTCACCGTCGTCCCCGTCAAGGAGGCGGCCGCCGCCGAGAAGGAGGGCAAGGAGGCGACCCGCACGGAGAACGTGACGATCAAGACGGACAAGGCGGAGGACGGCCGGGCGATCGTCGGCATCCAGGCCGGGACCGACCACACCTTCCCGTTCCAGATCGACATCAAGCTCGCCGACGTGGGCGGCCCCAGCGCCGGCCTGATGTTCTCCCTCGGCATCGTCGACAAGCTCACGCCCACCGACCTGACCGGCGGCAAGTTCGTGGCCGGCACCGGCACCATCGACGACGACGGCAAGGTCGGCCCGATCGGCGGCATCCAGATGAAGACGGTCGGCGCGCGCGACAAGGGAGCCGAGTACTTCCTGACGCCCAAGGACAACTGCGCCACCGCGGCCGCGGACACCCCGGCCGGGCTCACGCTCGTCAAGGTGGACACCATCGACGACGCGATGGACGCGCTGGCGGACATCCGCAAGGGCGACACCGCGGACCTGCCCACGTGCACCACCAAGGGCTGAGACACGGCACTACGTAGAGGGGCGCCGCCGGAACATCCGGCGGCGCCCCTCTACGTAGGTGAGGAAGAACTCAGGAACCCGCGGGAACTCAGTCGGCGAACGTCGCCGCCAGTGCCTCGGCGAGACCGGGGACGAGCTCCGCCCCGGTGAGGACCTCGGTGGGCGAGTCCTTCTCGCGCAGCCGCAGCGCCGAGTCACGGGTGCCGTCGCGCAGCACCGCGACCGTCATCCGGACCTCCTGGCGGTCCGGGTGCTCGGCCACCCACTTGGCGAGCTTCTTGTCGCTGAGGCCCTCGGGGACGGACGCTTCCGCGGACGGCGGCAGCATGAGGCGCTCCACCGTCAGGGCGCAGCCCGCGACGGCGTCGGGCCACGCGATGGTGCCGAGGAACTCGTCCAGCGGCTTGTCGGCGGGAACCTCGTCCTGCTCGATCGGGGTGAGGCCGGGGGCCTCCTGCTCGCCCTCCAGGCCGAGCTGGGCGGCGAGAGCGGGTTCCTGAGCGCGCAGCGCGGCGGTGTCGACGAGGGCGAAGAGGCGCGCGGGCTGGTCCCAGCCGAGGCCGGAGGCGTACTCGTCGATCTCGAGGACGGCCCGGGTGAGGGGGCTCGCTGCCATAGGAGTGTTGGACATGGTCACAATCCTGCCTCGTTCCTCCCCCGAACCGGGAACTGAGTAAAGCGTGAGTAAGTTGCATAGGTGATGGGTCCGCGATCTCGGGGGCCTGACCGATCGATTACTGAACTTTCGAGGTGCGCACCTTGGCTTTCCAGATGCCGGACCGCGGCGGGGGCCCGACGGGGCCGCGGATCAGAGTGGGCCGACCGTCCCGACGTGCCCGGACGCTGCTGTTGACGCTTGGCGTCCTGGCCGTGCTGGGCATGGCGTTCGTGATGTTCGCCGGGTTCTGGACGGACTGGCTCTGGTACCGGTCGGTCAAGTTCTCGTCCGTCTTCACGACGATGCTGTGGACGAAGATCGGGCTGTTCTTCATCTTCGGTCTGCTCATGGCGCTCGCCGTCGGGGTGAACGTCTGGCTGGCGCACCGCCTGCGCCCGCCGCTGAGCGCCATGTCGATGGAGCAGCAGAGCCTCGACCGCTACCGGATGGGCATCGCGCCCTTCAAGAAGTGGCTGCTGCTCGGGATCACCGCCCTGGTGGGCCTGATCGCGGGCGCGTCCGCGGCGAGCCAGTGGCGCACGTGGCTGATGTTCGTGAACGGGGTGCCCTTCAACCAGAAGGACCCGCAGTTCCACATGGACGTGTCCTTCTACGCGTTCGACCTGCCCTGGTACCGCTTCCTGCTGGGCTTCGGCTTCGCGGCCGCCGTCATCGGCCTGGTCGCCGCCGCGCTCACGCACTACCTGTACGGCGGGCTGCGCATCACCAGCCCGGGCGCGCGTGCCACGGCGGCCGCGACGGGGCACCTGTCCGTCCTGCTGGGCGTGTTCGTGGCCCTGAAGGCGGTCGCGTACTGGCTTGACCGGTACGGGCTCGCGGTGAAGTCGAGCGACTTCAAGGCGACGGACAACTGGACGGGCCTGCGCTACGTCGACGCGAACGCGTACCTGCCGGCGAAGACGATCCTGTTCTGCATCGCCGTCATCTGCGCGATCCTCTTCTTCGCCACCCTGTGGCGGCGCACCTGGCAGCTGCCGGTCATCGGCTTCGGCCTGATGGTGCTCTCGGCGATCCTGATCGGCGGCCTGTACCCGGCCATCGTCCAGAAGTTTCAGGTCCAGCCGAACGAGCAGTCCAAGGAAGCCCCGTACATCGAGAAGAACATCGAGGCGACCCGCAAGGCGTACGGCATCGACAAGGCCACGCCCGTCGACTACAGCGGCAAGAGCGGCGACGACACCAAGGCGCAGCGCACGGACGCCGATTCGGCGGCCAGCTACCGGCTGAACGACCCGAACGTCGTGTCGCCCACCTTCCAGCAGCTGGAGCAGCAGCGGAAGTACTACCAGTTCCCGACGACCCTGGACGTGGACCGCTACAACGGCCAGGACACCGTGGTCGGCCTGCGCGAGCTGAACCTGAGCAAGCTCGACAAGCGCAACTGGATCAACGACCACTTCGTCTACACGCACGGCTACGGAGCCGTGACGGCGAAGGGCACGTCCACCTCGCAGGGCGCCCCGCAGTTCACCGAGTCGGGTCTGCCGACCACCGGTGACCTCGGCGACTACAACCAGCGCATCTACTACGGCGAGAAGACGACGCAGTACTCGATCGTCGGCGGGCCGCAGAAGGAGCTGGACTACGAGCAGGACGACGGCACGCAGAAGACCACCAGCTACACGGGCAACAGCGGCATCAACCTCTCCAACCCGATCAACCGCGCCGCGTACGCGGTCTCCTTCAGCGAGCCGCAGATCCTCTACTCCGGAGCCATCGGCGACGGGTCGCGGATCCTGTACAACCGCACGCCGAAGGAGCGCGTCGAGGCGGTCGCCCCGTGGCTGACCATCGACGGCGACGCCTATCCGACGGTCGTCGGCGGCAAGATCAAGTGGGTTGTCGACGCCTACACGACGTCGAACGGGTACCCGTACGCGTCCCGCACGACGCTCGGTGACACCACGGCCGACTCCCTCAACGAGGGCGACAACCAGCGCGCGGTGGTGGCCCAGCAGAACCAGGTCAACTACATCCGCAACTCGGTGAAGGCGACCGTCGACGCGTACACGGGCGAGGTCAAGCTCTACGCCTGGGACGAGGCCGACCCGGTCCTGAAGACGTGGCAGAAGGCGTTCCCCGACACGGTCGAGCCCAAGAGCGCCATCCCGGCCGACCTCAAGGAGCACCTGCGCTACCCGCAGGACATGTTCAAGGTCCAGCGCGAGCTGCTGACCCTGTACCACGTCACGGACTCCGACCAGTTCTACAACGCGTCCGACGCCTGGCAGGTCCCGAACGACCCGACCAAGAAGGACAACAGCGCGGTCCCGCCGTACTACCTGTCCATGAAGATGCCGGGCCAGACCAGCCAGCAGTTCTCGCTGACGACGACGTTCACGCCGAGCGGCAGGCCGAACCTACGGGCCTTCATGGCGGTGGACGCCGACGCGACCAGTAAGGACTACGGCGCCATAAGGCTGCTGAGAGTCACCGAGGACAAGGTCCAGGGACCTGAGCAGGTGCAGAACAAGCTCAACTCCTGGGATCCGGTGGCGAACTGGGTGCGCGACATGAAGGGCGCCGACTCGACGGTCCTGTACGGCAATCTGCTGACGGTGCCGCTCGACAAGGGCTTCCTCTACGTGGAGCCGATCTACGCACAGGGCCGCAACTCCGAGTACCCGCTGATGCGCAAGGTCGCGGTCTCGTACGGCGACAGGAACGGCTTCGCCAATTCGCTCTCGGAGGCGCTCAACCAGGCCTTCGAAGTGGACGGGGCCACCCCGGCCGAGCCGGAGAAGCCGGGCGGGAGCACGACGCCGCCGGCGAACTCCACCGTCAAGGAGGCGCTCGCGGACGCGGAGAAGGCGTTCGAGGACGGCCAGAAGGCCATGAAGGACGGCGACTGGTCCGCCTACGGGGACGCGCAGGACAAGCTGCAGGACGCCTTGGAGCGCGCCGAGAAGGCTCAGACGCAGGCCGACAAGGAGGCGAAGCAGAACGCCGACAAGAACGCCGACAAGAACGCGGACAACAGCGCGGACAAGAAGGCGGACGGCGGCAGCGCCAAGAACGGTGACGACAAGGAGGCTGCAGGCGGCTGAGTCAGCCGCCCCCTCGCGCCGTGGTACGGTTTGAACACAACGGCGCGGGGTGGAGCAGCTCGGTAGCTCGCTGGGCTCATAACCCAGAGGTCGCAGGTTCAAATCCTGTCCCCGCTACTGATGATCGAAGGCTCGGAAGCATCAGCTTCCGAGCCTTCGGTGCGTCAAGGGCCCGGGTGTCACGAGCCACTGGCATGTGCGAACTGTGTACCAAGTACGTGCGAACGCTGCTCCGCCCGGGGGTAGTTGGGAAAATTGTGTTTCACTTATCTCTCTGTGGGCATGTCGACAAAACGCTGAAGTGACCTCACGGGCTGCGGTATACCAGGTGTAACCGGGTTGCAGGTGGTGCGACGATGGACGTTATGGGGGACAAGGCAACTCTGTTGGAGACAGGGCGGTTTGTGCAGCCTTCCGGCCGGGACGAACCCGGCGAGGCGGCAGAAGAAGCACGCCAGCGGCTGGCCGCGGAGGCCGGCGACGTCGAGGCGATGAGTGTCCTCGGCGCCATGCTGCTGCGCCGCGGTGATCTCGACGGAGCCGAGCCCCTGCTGCGCGCCGCCACGGGCGAGGGCGACCGGGCCGCGGCCAACAATCTGGGTGTCCTGCTCCACCAGCGCGGCTACGCGGACGAGGCCGCGGGATGGTGGCGGGTCGCCGCCGTCGCCGGTTCGGCCGCCGCCGCGCACGCCCTCGGCCGGTACCACCGCGAGCGGGGTGACGAGCCCGCCGCCGAGTACTGGCTGCGCCAGTCCGCCGAGCAGGGCCACACGCTGGGCGCGTACGCCCTCGCCGACCTCCTGGAGCACCGCACCGACGTCGGCGCCGAGCGCTGGATGCGGGTCGCCGCCGAGCGCGGGCACCGCGAGGCCGCCTACCGCCTCGCCCGCGCGCTCGACCGCAAGGGCGGCGCCGACGTGCTCGTCGCCGGTGACGACAAGAATCCGGCGGAAGAGGCCGAGCAGTGGTACCGGCAGGCCGCCGCGCGCGGACACCGCAGGGCCGCGCTGCACCTCGGCGCGATCCTGGAGAAGCGCGGCGACCTCAAGGAGGCCGGGCGCTGGTACCTGACGTCCGCCAAGGACGGCGAGCCGCGCGCCGCGTGCGCCCTCGCCTTCCTGCTGCGGGACGCGGGTGACGAGGAGAGCGCCGCCGTGTGGTGGCTGCGCGCCGCCCAGGACGGCGACGGGAACGCGGCGAACGCGCTGGGCGCGCTGCACGCGCAGCGCGGCGAGACCCAGACCGCCGAGCGCTGGTACCGCGCGGCGATGGACGCGGGCGACAACAACGGCGCGTACAACCTGGGCCTGCTCTGCGCCGAGCAGAAGCGCACGGCGCAGGCCGAGGGCTGGTACCGGCGTGCCGCCTACGCGGGTCACCGCGAGGCGGCGAACGCGCTCGCCGTGCTGCTCCTGCAGAACGGGGACGCGGTCGGCGCCGAGCCCTGGTTCTCCAAGGCGGCCGAGGCGGGCAGCGTCGACGCGGCCTTCAACCTCGGCATCCTGTACGCGGGCCGCGAGGACGAGGCGGCCGCCCAGCAGGCGGTCCAGTGGTACGAGCGGGCCGCTGCCGGAGGACACACGGATGCCGCGCTCCAGGTCGGCATCGCGCGGCTGCGCGAGGGCGACGAGCAGAGCGCCGAGCGGCACCTGCGGTGCGCCGCGGGTGGCGGCAGCCCGGAGGCGGCGTACCGGCTGGCCTCCCTGCTCGACGTGCGCCGGCCGCCCGAGGTGCGGCACGAGCTGGGCGAGCCCGTCACCGTGAAGAGCGAGTGCGAGGAGTGGTACGAGCGGGCTGCCGAGCACGGGCACCGGCGGGCCCAGGTGCGGGTCGGGATGCTCGCGGCGGCGCGCGGCGACGTCGTCGAGGCGGCGCGCTGGTACCGCGAGGCGGCCGAGGCCGGGTCGCGCAACGGTGCGTTCAACCTGGGGCTGCTGCTGGCGCGGGAGGGCAGCGAGCCGGAGGCGGCGCTGTGGTGGACGCGGGCGGCCGACTCCGGGCACGGCCGGGCGGCGCTCAGGCTCGCTCTGCTGCGGGCGCGGCGCGGTGATCTGGTCGAGGGGCAGAAGTGGGCGTCCCGGGCCGTCGAGCTCGGGCCCGCGGAGGTCGCGGAGCGCGCCGGGCGGTTGCGGGACGCGCTGCGCGAGGAGCTGTCGGCGTAGGGCGCGGTCGGTGCAGGGCGCGGGGAAATGGATTTGCGCTGGTCGGGGGCGTGACATAGAGTTGGGTTCACCGACGCGGGGTGGAGCAGCTCGGTAGCTCGCTGGGCTCATAACCCAGAGGTCGCAGGTTCAAATCCTGTCCCCGCTACTGAAAGTCCGAGGCCCGGAGCCGTAAAGCTCCGGGCCTCGGCGCATGTCCGGGCCCGTGTCAGGACGTATGGCCCACGGCCTCCTCGTACAGCTTCCTGTCGACCGTCCTCGACTCCGGCAGCGGATCGCCCTTCGAGACGCCCGCCGCCTCGTACGCCTGCTGGAGCCGGTCCGTCGTGCCGGAGCGGATCTCCCAGTCCATGCGCAGGGACGGCGTCGACTCCAGGACCGCCTTGTCCGTCTTCAGCAGGGCGGCCAGCTCGGCGACGAAGGCGGGGTCCTTCTTGTAGTCGCCCGCGAAGTACGTGTTCACCGTGCGGATGTAGGCGCGCAGGAAGGCGACGCCGGCGTCCGGGTCCTCCTTGAGGAGCTTCGGGCCGAACAGCAGGCCGCCGAGCGGCTCGCCCTGGGGCTGGCCGCCGAGGAACGCGAAGCGCTTGTCGCCGTCGACCTTGCGCCAGACCGGGTCGAGCAGCCAGGCCGAGTCGACGCCGCCGTTCTGCAGCGCGGTGAGGACGTCGGCGGAGCCGAGCTGCTGGAACTGGATCTTGTCGAGGCCGCCGCCGTGCTTCTTGAGCGCCGTGTCCATGGGGTACGAGATGACCGACCCCTTGCCGATCATCGTGCCCATCCTCCGTCCCGCCATGGCGACGTGGGACGCGCTCTGGCCGTCCTTGAGGCGCACCCACAGGCCGCTCTTGGAGCCGGGACCCGGGGAGAAGTTGGCGGCGACCCACTTGATGTCGAAGCCGCCGAGGATGCCGTTCATGACGGCCGCCTCGGGCGCCGCCCACTGGGCGTCGATGTCGCCCTTGGCGAGGAGGGGGAGCGCGTCGGGCGTGGGCAGGACCTTCAGCGTGACGTCCAGGCCCTCCTTCTCGAACTCGCCCTTCTTGACGGCCATTTCGAGCGGGGCCACGTACTCGGCGGCCAGGGTGCCGGTGGCGATCGTCAGCTTGCGGGTCTTGGCGAGCTTGACCGGGGCGGGGGCGCCGGAGGTGCAGCGGGCCGGTTTCCGGTCGGGCGCGAGGTCGGACGGGTCGGTCCAGCTCCCCTTGCCGCAGCCCGCGACCGCCTTGATCGTACGGGGCTTCGCGGCGGTGCCGGACGGGGTGTCGTTCTTGGCGCAGCCGGTCGCGGCGGCGATGAGCGCGCCGGTCAGGAGCAGGGTCGTACCCATGTTTCTCGTGCGCATGGAGCCTCCGTACGGGACGTCGCGTGGAACGGGGGGAGAGGAGAGGGGGTGAGGGAGGGGATCAGGACTGGCCGCGGCCGCGGTCGCGCGGCGCCCAGGGGGTGAGCAGCCGGCCCGCGAGGCGCACCAGTTCGGAGAAGACGACGCCGAGGACGGCGACGCAGACGATGCCGACGAACATCACGTCGTTCTGGAAGAGCGCGCGGGCGTCGAAGATGAGGTGGCCGAGGCCGTTCGCCGCGGCGATCTGCTCCGAGGCGACGATGACGAGGACGGCGACGCCCGCCGCGATGCGCGCGCCGACCAGGACGGCCGGCAGGGAGGCGGGCAGCAGGACGTGGCGGAACATCTGCCAGGGCGAGGCGCCGAAGACCTGGCCGGCGTCGCGGTGGCCGGCCGGGACCGAGAGCACCGCGGCCATGGTGGAGATCCACACGAAGAAGAAGACGGTCGCCGCGACCAGGGCGATCTGGGGGCCTTCGCCGAGGCCGAACATGTTCAGGAAGACCGGGAGCAGGGCGAGCTTCGGGACGACGTAGAGGGCGTCGAGGAGGGGTTCGAGCGCGGCGCGGATCAGGGGGACCGAGCCCATGAGGAGGCCCAGGAGGTAGCCGGTGACGGTGCCGATCGCGTAGCCCGCGAGGACGCGCTTGAGGGTGGCCCACACGTCGGGCCACAGGTCGCCGTCGGCCGCCCGGTCCCAGCCGTCGGCGAGGATCGTGGACGGTGCCGGGTAGACGCGGTCGTCGATCCAGGACTCGGCGGCCGCGAGCTGCCACAGCAGGACCAGGACCAGGGGGACCGCCACCGCGAGGGAGAGTTCGAGGGTGCGGTGCCTGCGGCGGGTGCGGGTGGGGTGGAGTTCCTGGGGGCCGGGGGCGCGGACCAGTACGGCGTCGGTCCGCTCGGCGGGCGTCGTGGTCGTCATGCCGGGACCGCCTCCTGGTGCACCTCGCCGCGCAGCAGGTCCCACAGCTCGCCC
>NZ_JAMOLN010000006.1 GCF_024448165.1 Streptomyces longispororuber | reverse complement strand
CACCCGGCGAGCGTCGCGGCCGCGGCGCCGATCCCGACTCCCAGACCCAGGCGGGCCGCGCCTCTGCGGCTGATACCACTCATGAACATCCCAACCCGCGCCACGTGGGGGCGCGTTGTGCGTCCCCCCTCATGGACACCGACCCCCGCACCGTAGAGCCGATAAACAGACAAATGCCTCATTTCTCCCGGCGCGGCGCGCAAAAGGCCCACCAAGCAGGGACGGCTTCACCGGGCGTTCACCGCGAGGGTGCGCACGGTCGCCCCCGCGGAGCGGCCCAACGAACTACGCTCGGCGGCGCCTTGACGGCTTCCGTCCCGACTCCGAAAGGTTCCGCGACGTGTTCCACCGGCTCCACAGACCTCTCCGCAGACCCGCGGCGCTCGGCCTGGCGACCGCACTCGCCATGACCCTCGCGGCGCCCCTCGCCTCGGCCGCCGCACCGCCCGCCCGGCCCACCGCCTGGGTCGACCCCCTCATCGGCTCGGCCAACGGCGGCAACACCTACCCGGGCGCCACCCGCCCGTACGGCATGATCGCCTGGTCCCCGACCAGCACCACCGGCGACCAGACCAGCACCGGCGCCGCGAACGGCTACTCCTACGGCACCACCCGCATCCGCGGCCTGAGCCTGACCCACGTCAACGGCGCCGGCTGCAACCCGGGAGCCGCGGGCGACGTGCCGATCATGCCGTTCGTCGGGGACGTCACCTCGTCCCCGTCGGCCGACACCAAGGACGCGCTCTACGCCTCGGACTTCTCGCACGCGAACGAGCGCGCGGTGCCCGGCCGGTACACCCTCGGGCTCGACTCGGGCGCGACGGCGGACCTGTCCGTGAGCCGCCGCGCCGGCGTCGCCGACTTCACGTTCCCCGCCGACAAGGCCGCCTCGCTCCTCTTCCGCACCTCCAACTCCCTGAACGGGAGCGAGGACGCGCACGTCGACATCGACCGGGCGCACCGCAAGGTGACCGGCTGGGTGCTGACCGGGGCGTTCTGCGGGCGCCGCGCCAACGGCGGCGTGAACAACCGCAAGAGCTACTACAAGCTCCACTTCAGCGCCTCGTTCGACCGGGCCTTCGCCTCCTACGGGACCTGGCGGGACGCCACCTTCTCGCCCGGGTCGACCAGCGGGGGCGGCGGTGAGGGATACGCGACCGGCGCGGACCGCGCGGGGCGCGGCTCGGGTGGCTGGGTCGGCTTCGACACGGCGTCTGACAACGATGTCCACATGCGGCTCGGGATCTCGTACGTGTCCCTCGCGGGCGCCGAGGCGAACCTGCGGGAGGAGATCGCGCCGCGGGCGAGCGTCGACGACGTGGCGGCCGAGGCGCGGCGCGACTGGGACCGCGAGCTGGATTCGGTGCGGATATCGGGCGGCACCGAGGCGCGGCGTACCGCGTTCTACACGGCGCTGTACCACTCGCTGATGCAGCCCAACATCATCAGCGACACCGACGGCCGCTATCCGGGCATGGACGGCGCCCCGCACCGCCTCGCGCGCGGTCAGGGGGCGCAGTACAGCAACTTCTCGGGCTGGGACCAGTACCGGGCCCAGATCCAGTTGCTCGCCCTGCTGAAACCGAAGGTCGCGGGCGACTTCGCGCAGTCCCTCTACAACTTCGCCGGGCAGAACGACGGGGTGTGGGACCGCTGGGTGCACGTCAACGGCGCCACGCACGTGATGACCGGTGACCCGTCGGCGGCCACCCTCGCCACGTTCTACGCGATGGGAGTGCGCAACTTCGACTCCGAGGGCGCCTTTGAGTCGCTGGCCCGGCAGGCCACCGTCCCGCGCGACGCGGGCCTGTCGGACAAGGGCTGTCCCGGGCAGTGCGAGGGTCAACGGCCCAATCTGGCCCAGTACTTGAACTCCCACTACGCGGCGCAGGACGTCTGCCACTGCTGGGGCGGCGCCGCGGAGACGCTGGAGGACTCGGTGGCGGACGCCGCGCTCGGCGCGTGGGCGAAGCTGCTCGGCAGGGACGAGGAGGCCGCCTCGTTCACCGAGCGGGGCACGTGGTGGCGCAACGTCTTCAATCCGGAGACCGGCTACGTCCAGGCCCGCAATCTCGACGGGTCCTGGGTGACGCCGTTCGACCCGGGCAGCGACCGCGGTTTCGCCCAGGGCACGAGCGCCACCTACACCTGGATGGTGCCGCAGGACGTGCAGGGGCTCGCCACGGCGATGGGCGGCCGCGAGACGGCGGCCGCCCGCCTCGACGGGTTCTTCCACAGGACCGACGGCTCGTGGTCCGTGAAGGGCGGCGACGCCCTGCGCTACGACCCGACGAACGAGCCGGGCATCCACGCGCCGTGGCTCTACAACGCGCTCGGACAGCCCTGGAAGACGCAGGCCACGGTCCGCGAGATCGTCGACACCGTGTACGGGACCGGGCCCTCGGGGCTGCCCGGCAACGACGACCTCGGCACCATGTCAGCCTGGTACGTCTTCTCGGCGCTCGGCCTGTACCCGAAGGCGCCGGGCAGCGCCGATCTGCTGCTCGGCACCCCGCTGTTCCCGCACGCGGTGGTGGACCGGCCGGGGCGCACGGACATCGTGGTCGACGCCCCGGACGCCTGCCCCACGCGTCCGTACGTCGCCGGGGTCCGGCTGACCGGCCGTGACCTCGACCGCTCGTGGACGGACGCCGGCCTCCTGCGGACCGGTGGCACGCTCGCGTACCGGCTGACCGACCGGCCGGACACCGGCTGGGCCACCGATCCGGCGGGCCTGCCGCGCTGACCCGCCGCCCGGGGAAGGTCAGTCCTCGCCGACGACCTTCCCCGGGTTGAACAGGTCCAGCGGGTCCAGGGTCCGCTTCACGGCCTTCTGCACCGCACAGACGGCGGGCCCCAGTTCGCTGCGCATGCCGTCCCGCTTGAGCAGCCCGACGCCGTGCTCGCCGGTGACCGTGCCGCCCGCGGCGATCGCCGCCTGGAGCAGTTCCTCGAAGGCGGCCTGCGCCGCGACGCGGGCCGCCTCGTCGCCGGGTTCGGTGATCAGCAGCGGATGCAGGTTGCCGTCGCCGGCGTGCGCGATGGTGGCGATCCGCACCCCGTGCCTGCGGCCGATCTTCTCGATCGTGGCGAGCATCTCGGGCACGGCGGAGCGCGGCACGCACAGATCCTCGGTGAGAACCGGGCCGAGCCGCTCCAGGGCCGGATAGGCGAGCCGCCGCACGTCGAAGAGGGCTTCCGCCTCGACGGCGTCGGTGGACCGCTCGGCCCACAGGGCCCCCGCCTCCTCGAAGGCGGCGGCGACCGCGGCGGCCTCGGCCGCGCCCGCGTCGCCCGGGGCGTCGAGCCGGGCCAGCAGCATCGCCTCGGCACCCGGTTCGATGCCGAGGTGCTTCCAGTCCTCGACGGCCTCCATGCAGGCCCGGTCGAGCAGCTCGAGGGCGGCGGGCGCCAGGCCCCGGCTCGTGACGAGGGCGACGGCGGCGCCGGCCGCGACGAGGCTGTCGAAGGCGCCGACCACCGTGCGGGGTTCCGCGGCGGGCGCCGGGCGCAGCCGCAGCGTGATCTCCGTGATGACGCCGAAGGTGCCCTCGGAGCCGACGAACAGGCTCGTGAGGTCGTAGCCGCTGACGCCCTTGGTGGTGCGCCGGCCCAGGCGGACCCGGCTGCCGTAGGGGCCCGCGGGGCCGCCCATGACGACCTCCATGCCGAGGACGTAGTCGCGGGTGACGCCGTACTTGAGGCAGCACAGGCCGCCCGCGTTCGTCGCCACGTTGCCGCCGATCGTCGACCAGGGGGCGCTCGCGGGGTCCGGCGGGTACCACAGGCCGTGCTCGGCGACGGCGGCCTTCAGGTCGTTGTTGACGACGCCGGGCTGGACGACGGCCGTCAGGTTCTCCGTGTCGATCTCCAGGACGCGGTTCATCCGCGAGACGTCGAGGACGAGACAGCCGTCGACCGCGTTGGCCCCGCCGGACAGCCCGGTGCCCGCGCCGCGCGTGACGACCGGGATGCGCCGGTCGGCACAGGCGCGCACCACGTCCTGCACCTCGTCGGCGGACGTGGCGCGCACCGCCGCGAGCGCCCGGCCCGTCGGCGCCCACTCGGCGTCGTCGTGGCCGAGCGAGGCCAGTACGTCGGCGTCGGTGACGAGGGTGCTGCCGGGCAGCGCGGCGGCCAGTTCGCGCACCGTGCCTGCTGTGTCTGCCGTGTTGATGTCGTACCTCCAGAACTTGTCCGCATGACCGGCGAGTTCGCGGGTAATCGCCGGAACACCATGATGGAACAGAGCGTTGCGCCGGAGCACGGCGCGGGAGGGACGGTGGGCTCCACCATGAGCGGGACGCACGTCACTGCGGTTACGACCCGGACCACGGATGCTGAGGTTTCTCCCCACGACATCCCGGATCCCAGTCGGGTGGCCCCGTTGGACGCGCGCGAACTCTCGCGCCACTTCTTCCGGCGGCTGGCCGAGTGCGAGGAGGGCACGGAGGAGTACCAGTACACACGCAACACGCTGATCGAGATGAACATGTCTCTCGTCCGCTTCGCGGCGGGACGCTACCGCCATCGCGCGGACGACATGGAGGACATCGTCCAGGTCGGCATGATCGGTCTGATCAAGGCGATCGACCGGTTCGAGATCTCGCGCGAGGTCGAGTTCACCTCCTTCGTGCTGCCGTACGTGACCGGTGAGATCAAGCGGTTCTTCCGGGACACCACCTGGGCCGTGCACGTGCCGCGGCGCCTCCAGGAACTGCGGCTCGAACTGGCCAGGGCGCGCGAGGAGCTGTGCAGCCGGCTGGACCGGGATCCGACGACCGCGGAGCTGGCGACGCTGATGGACCTGCCGGAGCAGGACGTGGTGGAGGCCCAGCTGGCGTCGAACGGCTACTCGTCCGCCTCCCTGGACGCGGCGCTCACCACGGACAACGGCCAGGACGGTGAAGCGGCCCTCGCCGACTTCCTCGGGGTCGAGGACGAGGCGATGGAGCTGGTGGAGGACTTCCACACGCTCGCGCCGCTCGTGGCGAAGCTGCCCGAGCGGGACCGGCGGCTGCTGCACCTGCGGTTCGTGGAGGAGCTGACCCAGGCGGAGATAGGCGAGCGGCTCGGCTACTCCCAGATGCACGTGTCCCGGCTCATCAAGCAGCTCATCGCCCGGCTGAAGTCCGGGATGCTGGCGGAGGCGAACTCCGTCTGAGGTCCGTCTGCGGTCCGTCTGAGGTCTGACGGAGGACTCCGCCCGAGTGACCTGAGTGAGGTGGCCGGCCGGGCGTCCGGGTGAGGAATTCGCCCGGACGCCCCCGCACGGACCGGGCCGCTCACGGGCTGGGCCCAGGCGTCCTTCAGGTCAGCGTGATGACGGCCCGGATGCGCTTGCCGACCGGCACCCGCTCGACGGTGACGTCGGCGAGCGCGTCCACGATCTCCATGCCGTGCCCGCCGATCCGGGACGGGTCGCGGGGGTAGCGCAGCGGCACGGCGGCGCTGCTGTCGTAGACGGTGACGGTGATCTGGCCCGCCGTCCCCTCCAGCTCCAGCACGTACGGTCCCGGGCTGTGCCGGTCCGCGTTGGTGATCAGCTCGCTCACGACGAGGAGCGCCTCGCCCTCGGTGCGGCGGTCGACCGCGACGCACCACTCCTGACGCAACTGCGTCAGGAACGCGGCGGCGAACATGCGGGCATCAGCTATGCACCCCGCTTCGCCGGTGTAATGGGTCATCCGCCGCAGCGGCTCGACTGGTGTGTCGAAGCCCGTTGGGATCACTGTCCCGTCCAGATACTCGGTCATTCGTGTCTCTCTCGCCCGGTCGGCCTCCATGGGAGAGGCCCCCGCAGCCATGCTGATACCCCGCGTCGGGCGGTGCAGTCCTGTCAGCTGTCGACGTACTGGCCGTCCGGTGCATCCGACCCCGTCCCGGCGGCGGAAGAGCTGGTGGCGCGGTGCGCCCTGGCCGTTCCGCGACCTGCCCACCGAGTCCCGCCGAGTCCTGCCGAGTCCTGCCGAGGAGTGGCGCCGTGCGTATCCGAGTCGTCCTGTTCACCTCCGATCTGCGCGTGCACGACCATCCGCCGCTGCGGGCCGCCCTCGATGCCGCCGACGCGGTGGTGCCGCTGTTCGTCCGGGACACGGGGATCACGGCCACCGGTTTCCCGGCGCCGAACCGGGAGGCGTTCCTCGCGGACTGTCTGAGCGATCTGGACGCGGCGCTGCGGGAGCGCGGCGGGCGTCTCGTGGTGCGGTCGGGGGACGTGGCCGACGAGGTCGCGAAGGTGGTGGCCGAGACGGGCGCGGACGCGGTGCACGTGGCGGGCGGGGTGAGCGCGTACGCCCAGCGCCGCGAGGACCGGCTGCGTGCCGCGCTGCGCGACGGCGGCTGCGACCTGGTGGTGCACGACGCGGTGGTGACCTGTGTGCCGCCCGGTGCGCTCACCCCGGCGGGCCGGGACCACTTCGCGGTGTTCACCCCGTACCACCGGCACTGGTCGGCCCAGCCGCTGCGCGCCGTGGTCCACGCGCCGCGCGCGATCACGGTCCCGGACGGCGTCGGCTCCGAGCCGCTCCCGCGGCGCCCGGCCGGCACCTCGCCGGGGCTGGCCCAGGGCGGCGAGCGGGCGGGCCGCGCCCGGCTCACGGCCTGGCTGCGGTCCGGGATCGCCGGGTACGAGGACGGCCACGACGACCTGGCCGGCGACGTCACCTCCCGGCTCTCGCCCGATCTCCACTTCGGCACGGTCGGCCCGGTCGAGGCGGTGCACCGGGCCGCGAAGCTCGGAGGGCCGGGCGCCGAGGCGTTCGTGCGGCAGCTCGCGTGGCGCGACTTCCACCACCAGGTGCTGGCCGCACGGCCCGCCGCCGCGCACGACGACTACCGCACCCAGGGCGACCACTGGCGCTCGGCGGCGGCCGCCCGCCACGACATCGAGGCGTGGCAGGAGGGCCGTACGGGAATCCCGGTGGTCGACGCGGCGATGCGGCAGCTGCGGCACGAGGGCTGGATGCACAACCGCGGCCGGCTGCTCGCGGCGAGCTTCCTCACCAAGACGCTGTACGTGGACTGGCGGGTGGGAGCGCAGTACTTCCTGTCGCTCCTGGTGGACGGGGACGTGGCGAACAACCAGCTCAACTGGCAGTGGATGGCGGGCACCGGCACGGACAGCAGGCCCAACCGGGTCCTCAACCCCGTGACCCAGGGCAAGCGGTACGACCCCGACGGCGGGTACGTGCGCCGCTGGGTGCCGGAACTCGCCGGCCTGTCCGGCGCCGCGGTGCACGAGCCGTGGAAGCTGACCGGCCTCGACCGGGCCGCGTACGACTATCCGGACCCGGTCGTCGAGCTCGCGGACGGGCTCGCCCGGTTCCGGGCGGCACGGGGACTGAACTGAGCGGGTCCGCCGGCCGACGGGCGGTCAGGTGCGGGCGGTGAGCTCCGGGTAGAGCCGCCGGATCCGGGCGAGGGCGTCCGGCAGCGTCGCCGGGCGCAGCGTGCCCCCGGCGGTGCGCCCCGCCCAGCCGGGCCCGCCGAGCATCACGGCGGGCCTGACCCGGGCGCCGCGCACGCCCCAGCGGGTGTCGGCGAGGTGCCGGGCCAGCGGCAGGCTCGCGGTCGACCGGGCCTGCGCCCACAGCACGACGACGCGCGGTCCCGTCCTGCGCACGGCGGCGGCCACGGCCTCGACGGGCACGGCCGCCCCGAACATCCGCTGGGGCACGCCGAGTTCGGCGAGTCCCGCACCGAGAGCCTCCAGGGGAAGGCAGTGCTGCTCGGCGGGGACACAGGCCAGGACGACCGGCGGCAGCGACGCGACCGGCTCGGCCGGGGTCGCCCGGTGCAGGGTCCGCGAGACGTGCCAGGACAGCAGGTGCTCGACCTCGACGTACCGGTCGCCCGCCTCCTCCCACTTGCGGCCCACCGCGTGCAGCACCGGCACCATCACCTCCTGCCAGGCGGCGACGAGCCCGTGCCGGGCCACGGCCTCCGTGAGCAGGGTCTGCACGGCGGGCGAATCGAGGCGGGTGGCGGCGCGGGAGATCCCCCGGTGCTCCCGTTCGAGCGCGGCCGCCGTCAGGGGCGGGTCGGGCTCGGCCCGCGGCACCGGCACGACGACCGGCGGGGCGCCCTCCAGGTGCTTGCGGGCGAGCTGGGCCGCCTCGGCCGGGGCGAGGCCCGCGGCGGTGAGCCGGCACATCTCCTCGACCACGGCGACGTCCTGCGCGGTCCACCGCCGGTGGTGGCCCTGCGACCGGTCGGCCGGGCCGAGACCGTAGCGGCGGTCCCAGGTGCGCAAGGTCGTCGGGGACACCCCGATCCGCCGCGCGAGACCGCCGGTGGTGATGCCCGTGCCCGGTTCCGTACCGACTGGGAGCTCGTCCATCGGCCCACGATACGACGCACAAACGATGCGAGTCGCGGTCCTGCCGCGGCTGTTCCCAGGATGACCGCTCCGTACCGGGGATCCACCGGGTCCGCCCGGTTCCGATCGGCGCGTACCCGCAGACCGATCGGGCGCGACGACCGAGTACGGGCAGGCGCAGAGGAGTTGACGAGTCACCGATGAGCAGAGCGGTACGGTCGCGCGACACCGGTGCGCGCGAGGCGTCCGAGGCGGTCCTGGCCCAGGGCATGGCCCGCGGTGACGCGGCCTGCGTCGCCGAGGTCTACCGTCGGTGGTCGCCGCTGGTGAGGGTGCTGGCCCGGCGCGGGCTCGGCGACAGCGCGGAGGCCGAGGACGTCACGCAGCAGGTGTTCCTCGCCGCCTGGCGGGGCAGGTCGGGCTACCGGCCGGAGCTCGGCTCCACCGCGGCGTGGCTGACGGGGATCACCCGGCGCCGCGTCGCGGACGCTCTCGCCGCGCGGACCCGCCGGGCGGCGCTCCTGGACCGGGCGGCGATCCGGCCGTTCGCTCCCTGCGAGGACGCCGACGCGGTGGTCGACCGGGTCCTGGTGTCCCAGGAGCTGGCCCGGCTGCCGGTGCCGCAGCGCACCGTCCTGCGGCTGGCGTTCTACGAGGACCTGACGCAGCCGCAGATCGCCGAGCGCACCGGTCTCCCGCTGGGCACCGTCAAGAGCCACGCGCGGCGCGGGATGCAGCGGCTGCACCACCGGCTGCGGGACCACACCCCGCAGCACTGAGGCGCGGCCCCGGGGCGTACGCTCCGCCGCCCGGTTAGGGTTCATGATCATGAGCGCCCGTTCCGTCCAGATCCGTGCCGTCCCCGAGTCCGAGATCGAGCGCGCCCTGCGCCTCGCCCATCTCGTCTTCCACGAGTCGCCCGAGAGCGAGCAGCGCAGGCACCAGCAGGAGCTGCTGGCCCGCTGTCTGCGGATCGGCGCCTACGACGGGGACGAGCTGGTCGGCTTCGCGGCCGCCCTGCCCTTCTCGCTCTCGGTGCCGGGCGGCGGTGAACTCCCGTGTCCCGGCCTGACGTTCGTGTCCGTGGCGCCGACGCACCGCAGGCGCGGCGTGCTCTCCTCGCTGATCGGCGAGCTGTACGCGCGATGCGCGGAGCAGGGCGCGCCGCTGGTCGCGCTCTGGGCGTCCGAGGCGTCGATCTACGGCCGGTTCGGCTTCGGTCCGGCGACGTACGGCGCGACCGTGGAGATCGACTCGCGGCGGCCGCTGGCACTGCGCGTGGCGCCCGACGCGCGCCCGCTGCGGCTGGTCGACCCCGGGGCCGCGCCCGCGGCCCTCGCCCCCTTCTTCGAGGCGACGCGCGCCCGCCGCGCCGGCCGGCAGGCCCGCACGGAGGCGTGGTGGCGCGAGGAGTGGCTGGTCGAGAAGGACGAGGAGGACGACGAGTTGTCGCCGCCCCGGGTCGTGGCCCTGGGCGAACCGGTCGCCGGGTACGCGATCTACCGGACGAAGTCGGGTGACGACGACGCGCACTCGCCCGGTCTGGTGCGGGTCGACGATCTGGAGGCGGAGTCCGCGGAGGTGGCGGCCGCTCTGTGGAGCTATCTCACGGCGATCGATCTGACGGGCCGGGTGCGGGCCTGGGGCCGCCCGCTGGACGATCCGCTGCTGCTGTTCGCGGCGGACCGGGACCAGGTGCGGGTGACGGCGTCGTTCCCGGCGCTGTGGGTGCGCCTCGTGGACGTCCGGGCGGCGTTCGCGGCGCGCAGGTGGGCGGCGCCGGTGGACGTGGTGCTCGCGGTGCACGACGAGCGGCTGCCGGCGAACGCGGGTTCCTACCGGCTGATCGCGTCGCCGGACGGTTTCTCGTACGCGCCGACCGGGGACGCGCCCGATCTGTCCCTGGAGGCCCGCGACCTGGCGTCGGCCTACATGGGGGCCACGCCGGTGCGTGCGCTGGTCGGGGCCGGGCTCGTCACCGAGCACACGCCGGGCGCGGCGTCGATGCTCGACGCCGCGCTGCACACGGAGCTACTGCCTCATACGGTCGACGCGTTCTGAACGCCCGTCGCCGCCGCGGGAGTTCAGCAGCCCATGGTCCAGGTGTGGGAGTCGCCGCTGTCGTTGCCCCAGCCGTCGGACGGGATCTCCTGTCCGGGGGCGAGACAGACCGTGCCGAGACCGATCAGGCCCGGGTTCTCGTAGACCTGGACGTGGTCCTTGATGCCGGGTCCTGTGATGCCGTGGTTGGCCCAGGAGGAGTCCTCGTCCTGGATGCCGTCCTCCCAGTCGTGGTCGTCGCCCGACCAGTTCCAGCGCATGCCGGAGTAGTTGGCGTCGGTCCAGGCGCAGAAGTCGCCGCTGGGGCACTGGGCGGCGTATGCGGTGGTGGTGACGGCGGCGCCGCCGAGGGCGAGGACGGCGGCGGCGAGCAGGGCGAAGGGGTGCTTCATGGTCGTGCTTCTCCTTGGTGGGTACGTCGGGTGACGTGGGGTCAGCGGTGGTCGGTGGTGTCCAGTACGCGCCGGGACGCGTCCAGGGCGTGGGCGCGCAGGCGGCGCCAGTCGGTGAGCTCGGTCCGGTGTCGCGCCCGTACCGAGGCGAGGCTGCTCTTCCGGTAGGCCGCTTCGGGCTTGAGGTTGTTGACGACGGTCGAGGCGCGGAACCAGCGCTTCTCGTCGCCGTAGAGGGTGCGCTGGGCCGCGGCCAGGCAGCCGTCGGTGTGGGCGCTGACGGGGACTCCGTTCGCGAGGGTCAGGGTCAGTTCGGCCGGCGGCCGGCCGAACAGGGCGGTGGCGACGCGCTGTTCCTGCGCCGGGCTCGCCGCGGGCCGGCCCGGCCGGGGCGGGGTGAGGCCCTGGCGGGTGAGGCAGCGGTCGGTGAGCTTCTGCTGGGCGGCCCTGATGGTGTCGTCGGGCGAGAGGGCCGGTCGCGCGGGCTGTCGTGCGCAGCCGGCGAGCAGGAGCAGGCCGGCGACGAGGGCGAGGGCCCACGGCCGTGGTCGACGGTGCACGGCCTGGTCAGCCCGGCTCGCAGCCCATGGTGTTGTCGGCGACGCCGTCGAGTTTCTGCGCCCACTCCCAGTTGTCGGAGTAGTCGCCGGGCCTGATCTCGCGGTACAGGCAGTTGGAGACGGTGTAGCTGATGGCGTACACGCTCTGTCCGGCGCGGGACTCGAAGGAGTAGGCGTGACGCTGTGTGCCGTTCTCCGCCTCGGCGTACCCGGGCGGCGCGTAGCACCAGGCCTGGCCGTGCATGCCGGGTTCGGTCCAGAAGCAGACCTGGCCGGGACCGGACGCGGCCTGGGCTCCGGTGGTGCCGGGCACCAGCGCCGCAGCGGCGGCGGCGAGGGTGAGGAGGGTTGCTGACAATCGCTTCATTCAGATGGCCCCGAGGTCGTGGTGATCACTGTGCGTGACCACACTCCCCCAGCGTTTGCGCAGGTAAGCGCCGTACAGGCGGCGGTTCACCCGTGTCGGTTACTACTCATGACTGTCATACGGAGGGCGGGTCCGCGGCGCGGGGCGGCGGCGCGCTGGACGGTGCGGGCCATGCGCAGGGCGTCCACGGACTCGGCGAGGAGTTCGTACTCGGTGGTGTCGTCGCGGGTGGCGATGCGGACCAGCCGGCCGCCCGCGAGTTCCTCGGCGACGAGTTCCTGCCGGGTGGCGTCGGCGCACCAGGCGCGTAGCAGGGCGGGAACGTCGGGGGTGTCTTCGGAGACGGGCATGAGAGCGCCCTCGGGTAAGTGGGGCAGTTCGGGGCGCGGGTCGAGCCGTTCGGCGATCCAGGTGGCGCGGTCGCGCAGCCACCACAGGGCGAGGGGCAGGGTCGGAGCGCGATAACTGCCGAGCGGGACCCCTACGCGCTGTCCGCCGCAGATTCCGTACGCGGTGACATGGCACAGGAATTCGTCGTGCACGATCTCCCCCATTGCCTGGCGCCTTTGATCATTACCCGGCCGACAATTGACCGGTGATCTACCACAACGGCTGGGACGATCAAGGGAATTGCTTCCCGATGTGTCGCCATCGAACAATGTTCAACCGTCCCACACGATGAGTATCGGCACTTCGTACACAGTGTCACCATGCTTTTCACGCCAGTCTCCTGGCATATTCGACGGCTCCGTTGGCCGAAATCCACTGCGTCGACGAAACTGCACCTCATGCGCTCACACGAGGTTCTCATCGAGGGATACAACCGCATTCAGGAAGAGGTGCACGCCGTCGTCGACGGGCTTTCCGCAGACGATCTCCACGTGCGGCCCGGCGACGCGGCGAATTCCGTCGCGTGGCTGATCTGGCACCTCACCCGGGTCCAGGACGACCACGTCGCCGACGCCGCAGGGCTGGAGCAGGTGTGGCTCGCGGGTGGCTGGGCAGGCCGGTTCGACCTGCCCCTCTCGGAGACGGACACCGGGTACGGCCACACGCCCAAGCAGGTCGGCCAGGTGCGGGTGGCGTCGGGCGAGCTGCTGACCGGGTACTACGACGCCGTGCACGAGCAGACCCTCGGCTACCTCGGCGACCTCAAGGACGCCGATCTCGACCGCGTCGTCGACGAGGGCTGGGACCCCCCGGTGACGCTGGGCGTCCGGCTGGTGAGCGTCCTGTCGGACGACCTCCAGCACGTGGGGCAGGCCGCGTACGCGCGCGGGCTGCTCTGAGGGTCAGGACAGCCGCTCCTCCAGGCGGACCGTGACGCGGTCGCCCGCCTCCTTGCCGATCGCCCGCCGCACGTCTCCCTTCACGGGCAGCTTGTGCCGGCCGTCGCCCAGGGCCATGAAGGAGCTGCGGAAGGGCTGTCCGTCGACGGTGCCGCCGACCTTCACCAGTCCGCGGGTGCCGAAGAACGCGGCCGCCTCCGGCCACACCACATAGGTCCATCCGCCCGGGTTCGGGCTCTTCTCCAGGACGGCGCTGAACTCCACGTTCAGCGCCGTTCCGGCGTTCTTGTCCGTTGTCATCGCGACCTCCTCGTCCCTATGACCCTGCGGGATCGCGGAACTCATCGCACCTCGCACCTCCAGAGGTCTTGACAACTCGATTGGTCTGGACCAGCTTTGGCGCACAGCAAAGCGCAGCGGTGGCCACCGTCGTACGCATCCGCCCCTCACCTCTCCCCCGGAGGCACCTCGTGGACCGTGCACGTCATGGCAGATCCGGCAGATCCCGCAGACCCGTCCCCCGGCGGTGGCTCGGCGGCGCGCTCGCCGTCGTCTCGGCCGCCGCGCTGAGCGTCACCGCGCTGGCCGCTCCCGCGCAGGCCGCGGACGTCAACGTCGCGAAGAACGCCGGCTTCGAGGCCGACCTGAGCAACTGGACCTGCACCGCGGGCAGCGGCTCGGTCGTCTCCTCGCCCGTGCACGGCGGCGCCAAGGCGCTCAAGGGCACCCCCGCGGGCCAGGACAACGCCAAGTGCACCCAGACCGTCGCGGTCAAGCCCAACTCGACGTACACGCTCAGCAGTTGGGTGCAGGGCGGCTACGCCTACCTCGGCGCGAGCGGCACCGGCACCACCGATGTCTCCACGTGGTCGCCGGGCAGTTCCTCCTGGCAGCAGCTCACCACCAGCTTCACCACCGGCGCGAACACCACGTCGGTCACGGTCTACACGCACGGCTGGTACGGCCAGAGCGCCTACTACGTGGACGACATCAACGTCTTCGGTCCCGACGGGGGCGGCGGCAGCGACCCGGTGCAGATACCGGCCGTGCCGACCGGGCTCGCCGCGGGCACGGCCACGTCGTCCTCCGTGGACCTGTCGTGGAGCCCGGTCTCCGGCGCGACCGGCTACAACGTCTACCGGGACGGCGCGAAGGTGGCCTCGGCCACGGGCGCGTCGGCGACGGTCTCCGGGCTCGCCGCCGACACCTCGTACAGCTTCCAGGTCAGCGCCATCAACGCGGCCGGCGAGTCCGCGAAGTCGACGGCGGTGTCCGCGCGGACGGCCACGTCCGGCGGTGGCGGCGGGGGCGGCACCGTGCCCAAGCACGCCCTGACCGGCTACTGGCAGAACTTCAACAACGGCGCGACGGTGCAGAAGCTGCGGGACGTCCCGGCGCAGTACGACATCATCGCGGTGTCGTTCGCCGACGCGACGACCACGCCCGGCCAGATCACCTTCAACCTGGACCCGGCCGTCGGCTACGCCTCCGCCGCCGACTTCAAGGCGGACATCGCCGCGAAGCACACGGCCGGCAAGTCGGTGATCCTCTCGGTCGGCGGTGAGAAGGGCAGCATCTCCGTCAACAGCGACGCGTCCGCGACGGCGTTCGCCAACAGCGCGTACGCGCTGATGCAGGAGTACGGCTTCGACGGCGTCGACATCGACCTGGAGAACGGCCTCAACTCCACGTACATGACGAAGGCGCTGCGCGCGCTGGCGGCGAAGGCGGGCTCGAAGCTGGTGCTGACCATGGCGCCGCAGACCATCGACATGCAGTCCACGTCCGGCGAGTACTTCAAGACCGCGCTGAACGTGAAGGACATCCTCACGGTCGTCAACATGCAGTACTACAACAGCGGTTCGATGCTGGGCTGCGACGGCAAGGTCTACAGCCAGGGCTCCGTCGACTTCCTCACGGCGCTCGCCTGCATCCAGCTGGAGGGCGGCCTCGACCCGTCGCAGGTCGGCATCGGCGTCCCGGCGTCGACCCGTGGCGCGGGCAGCGGCTACGTGGACCCGTCGGTCGTGAACAACGCGCTCGACTGCCTGGCCCGTGGCACCGGCTGCGGTTCGTTCAAGCCCGCCAAGACCTACCCGGGTCTGCGGGGCGCGATGACCTGGTCGACGAACTGGGACGCGACCGCGGGCAACGCCTGGTCGAACGCGGTCGGCCCGAAGGTGCACGCGCTGCCGTAGCGGGTGCGGACGGTCCATGACGGAGCCGGTGGCGGCAGCCACCGGCTCCCTCGCGTCGGCCGCCCATGACGAGCGTCGTGTCAGCCGCCCATGAAGAGCACCGTGCCGTCGGGTCCCGTCGCCTCGACCCGGGCGCCGTGCTCGACGGTGCGGCTCACCGTGCAGTACTTCTCGTGGGTCAGCCGGATGCCGCGCTCCAGCGCCTCCGCGGCGTCGGTGGCGCCCTCGGGCAGGGCGATCTCGTACGCGACGCGGACGACGCCGACCCGCCCGTCGTCCTCGGGCCGCGACCGGGACTCGACGACGATGCGCAGGTCGTCGTGCGGGACGGTGCGCGCGGTGCGGTCGACGACGAGTCCGCCGCAGCCGCCGAGCGCGGCGAGGAGGAGCTCCACGGGGGTGAACGAGGGCTGGGCCGCCGGGGAGTCGGCGGGGGCGATCCGGACCTCGGCGCCCCGGTCGTTGCGCGCGGTCCAGTCGCGGTCGCCGTTGCGGACGGTCTCGATGCGGTAGTCGGCCATGGCGGAACGGTAACCAGCGGCGGGCACGGCGGCGCGCAGGCGGGCGCCGGGCGTGGTCAGGGAGCCTGGATGTCGCCCCGGGTGGAGGAGGCGACGGGGTCGCCGTGCGCGAAGTCGCCCGGCGGGATGCCGGGGTGGTGGCCGGGCAGCGGGGCGACGGCTGTCGCGGCGGGGCCCAGGGTCAGCCGGGAGACGATGCGGTAGCGGTCGCCGCGGTACAGCGAGTGCACGTACTCGACGGGCCGGCCCTCGGTGTCCGAGGTGAGCCGCTCGAAGAGGAGGGCCGGGGACAGTTCGGGGACGTCGAGGAGATCGGCCTCGGCGCGGGTCACGACGGTCGGCTCGATCGCCTGGACGGCTTCGCGGACGTGTACGTCGTGGTGGGCGCGCAGATGCTCGTACAGGTCGCCGCTCTCCAGCTCCTGGGCGCTGAGGCCGGGGACGAGGTCGGCACGGATGTGCAGGTGCTCGATCGCCATCGGCGCCCCGTCGACGAGCCGCAGCCGGGCCACGTAGACGATCTTCGCGGCGGGGGAGAGCCGCAGCTTGCGGCCGACGCGGGCGCCCGCCTGGACGGTGGTGAACTCCAGGAGCCGACTCGACCACGCGCCGGCGGCCTGCGGCACCGCCAGCCCCTGCTCGTCGGAGACCAGTTCCTGGGTGATCTTCTCCGGGGCGACGAACGTGCCGCGCCCGTGTTCGCGGACGAGAAGGCCCGCGACGACGAGTTCGTCGACGGCCGCGCGCAGCGTGGGACGCGAGACGCCGAGGCGGGCGCAGAGCGTGCGCTCGGAGGGGATCGGGTCGCCGGGGCGCTGCGACTCGATGAGTTCCAGGATGTGGTCGCGCACCCGCTCCCGCTTGAGCACCGCCCCCGGCGCCTCCCTGCCCGCGTCCGCGTTCACTCCCGCCCCCTCGTGCCGTACGACCAGTCGCCTGACCAGTTGACCACGGCATTGCAGTGATCGACAACTGACCAGCGGCCGGGCTCAGCAACTGCCTTGAATTCCGCAGGGGTTGACGCGTCCATTGGTCTATGCCACCTTTCTCCACCACCAGAGGTCACCTGACCAGTTGCCAACTGGTCAGGTCCGGCTCCCAGAGGTGAACCGTGAAGCTCCGCTTGCTTGCCGGTCTGTCCGCGCTCGTCGCGGTGGCCGGGCTCAGTGCCTGCAGTTCGTCCGACTCCGGTGACGGTGGGTCCGGGGACGGCGGCCGGACCCGCATCGACGTGTGGCTGATGCGCGACAGCGTGTCCGCCGCCTTCCAGAAGGACTTCGAGAAGGGGTTCGAGGCCGCCCACCCGGACATCGACGTGCGCATCCAGATCCAGGAGTGGGACGGCATCGGCGGGAAGGTCACGGCCGCCCTCGCCAGCAACGACGCCCCCGACGTCATCGAGACCGGCAACACCCAGGTCGCCCAGTTCGCCCAGAGCGGCGGCCTCCAGGACCTCACCGACAAGGTCGACGACCTCGGCGGCAAGGACTGGCTCAAGGGCCTCGCCGAGCCCGGCGCCTACGAGGGGAAGCAGTACGGCATCCCGTACTACGCGGCGAACCGCGTCGTCGTCTACCGCACCGACCTCTTCGAGAAGGCCGGCATCGACGCCACCGCGATCAAGACCCGCGACCAGTGGATCGCGGCGACCCGCAAGCTGAACAAGGGGAAGCAGCAGGGCATCTACCTGCCGGGCCAGAACTGGTACACGCTCTCCGGCTTCGTCTGGGACGAGGGCGGCGACCTGGCCACCGAGACCGGCGGCAGGTGGAAGGGCGCCCTGGACACGCCCGAGGCGCTGCGCGCCATGGCCTTCTACGAGAAGCTCCAGGCGCTCGGCAAGGGACCCAAGGACTCCGACGAGGCCCAGCCGCCGCAGGCCGAGGTGATGGCCAAGGGGCAGGTCGCACAGATCGTCAGCGTGCCCGGCGGCGCCACCGTCGTCGCCCAGAACAACCCCGAACTCAAGGGCAAGCTGGGCTTCTTCCCCATCCCGGGCAAGACCGCCGGCACCCCGGGCGCGGTGTTCACCGGCGGCTCCGACCTGGTGATCCCCGCCGTCTCGCAGCACCACGACGCCGCGTACGCCTTCGTCAAGGAACTCACCGGCGACGCCTGGCAGCGCAAGCTCGCCGTCGCGATGAGCTACGTCCCGAACCGGACGACGCTGGCCGACGCCGTGGCGAAGGATCCGGGCGCCTCGGCGATGGCGGTCGGCGCGGCCGTCGGACACGCGACGCCGAACACGCCGGGCTGGGCGGCCGTCGAGGCGAAGAACCCGATCAAGGACTACATGACATCGGTGCTGGCCGGCGGCGATCCGGCGCGCGAGGCGGCGAAGGCGTCCGACGCCATCACCTCCGCGATGACCTCCGGTTCCTGATCACCCGCTTCCCCGAAAGGAGTGTGCGCCGTGTCGGTCGTCCGCGAGCGGACCACGCCCCGCGCCCTCACCCGGCCGCCCCGGCGCCCACCGGGTCCGCACCGCCGCCCCACGATGTCGGGCGCCTGGCCCTACCTGCTCGTGGCACCGGCCGTCCTCGGCATGCTCTACCTGCTCGTCTATCCGCTGGCCCGGGCCGTCCTGATCTCGTTCCAGGACTTCGGTCTGCGCCAACTCATTCTCGGCGACGCGCACTTCACCGGCTTCGACAACTACACGACCCTGCTCTCCGATCCGCGGTTCTGGACGGTGGTGCGCCGCACGTTCCTGTTCATGGCCGTCAACGTCGCCCTGATCATGGTCCTGTCGACGCTGGTGGCGCTGATGGTGGAACGGCTCGGCCGGTTCGGCCGGACGGCGGTCCTCAGCGCGCTCGTGCTGACCTGGGCGATGCCGGTGGTGGCGGCGACCACCGTCTTCCAGTGGCTGTTCCACTCCGAGTTCGGGATCGTGAACCACGCCCTGACCGGCCTCGGCTTCTCGTCGTTCGACGGGTATCCGTGGCTGGCGCACGGCCCGGCGGCCTTCACGATCCTGGTGGCCCTGGTGGTGTGGCAGTCGGTGCCGTTCGCGGCGATCACCCTGTACTCGGCGCTGACGACCGTGCCGGCCGAACTGTACGAGGCGGCCCGGATCGACGGGGCGTCCGGGCCGCGGATCTTCCGCTCGGTCACGCTGCCGATCGTGCGGCCGATCTTCATGCTGGTGCTCTCCCTCGAAGTGATCTGGACCTTCAAGGCGTTCGTGCAGATCTGGGTGATGACCCGGGGCGGCCCCGGCGACGCGACGACGATCCTGCCGGTGTACGCCGTGCAGACGGCGCTCGCGGGACAGCGCTACGACCTGGGCGCGGCGGCGTCGATGGTGACGGTGCTGCTGATGTCCGGGGTGCTCGTCGCCTACTTCCGGCAGATGTTCCGACAGGAGAACGAGCTGTGACGTCACGGGCCGCCCTGCGGCGCCTCCCGCTGAACGCCGCCGCCACGGTGACGGTGGCCCTCTGCCTCTTCCCCGTGTACTGGATGGTCGCGACGGCCTTCAAGCCGTCCCGGGACATCCAGTCCGAGAACCCTCAACTGCTGCCGCGGAGCTGGACGCTGGACCACTTCCGGCGGGCGATCGACGCGGACGGCTTCGGGCTGTTCTGGCGCAACAGCGTGCTGGTCACGCTGGGCGCCGTGGCGCTCGCCCTGCTGGTCGCGCTCGGCGCCTCCTTCGCGGTGGCACGGATGCGCTGGCGCGGGCGGCGGCAGTTCATGCTGATGGTGTTCGTCGCACAGATGGCGCCGTGGGAGTCGCTGATCATCCCGGTGTACATCATCTCGCGGGACACCGGCATGCTCGACCGGCTGCCGACGCTGACCCTCGTCTACTTCATGATGACGCTGCCGTTCACGATCGTCGTGCTGCGCGGGTTCATCGCGACGATCCCGGCGGAGCTGGAGGAGTCGGCGCAGGTCGACGGGTGCACCCGGCTCGGGGCGTTCCGGCACGTGGCGTTCCCGCTGCTCGCGCCGGGGCTGATGGCGACGTCCCTGTTCGGCTACATCACGGCGTGGAACGAGTTCGCGTACGCCAACTTCCTGATCATCAAGGAGCAGGACCACCGCACGCTGCCGGTGTGGCTGTCCTCGTTCCACAACACGTTCGGCACCGACTGGGGCGCCACGATGGCCGCCTCCACGCTGTTCGCCCTGCCCGCCCTGGCCGTCTTCCTGCTGCTGCAGCGGCACGTGACGTCGGGGTTCGCGGCCGGCGCCGTCAAGGGCTGAGCCCGCTCCCCATGGAAACCTGGAGATCCACCGTGTCCGCACACCGGCCCCCGCTGGTCCCCCTGCCCACTCACCTCTCCTACCGCCCGGGCCACTTCACCCTGGACGCGGACACCACCGTCCGGGTGTCACCGGGCGCCGGGCCCGCCGCCGATCTGCTCCGCACCCTGCTGGCCCCGGCCACGGGGCTGCCCCTGTCACCCGCCTCCGACGGTCCTTTCGTGCTCGCGCTCGATCCTGACCTCGGCGGTCTGGGCGAGGAGGGCTACGGCCTGACGGTCGGCCCCGACGCGGTGCTGCTGCGCGCCGCACACCTGACGGGGCTGCTCCGCGGCGTCCAGACGATCCGTCAACTGCTGCCCGTCGCCGCCCTGTCGGGCACCCCGCAGCCGGACGTCCCGTGGCGGCTGCCGTGCGCCGAGATCAGTGACGTGCCCCGGCACGGCTGGCGCGGGTTCATGCTCGACGTGGCACGGCACTTCCAGCCGGTCGGCGTCCTGCGCCGGTACGTCGACCTGCTCGCCCTGCACAAGCTGAACGTGCTGCACCTGCACCTCACCGACGACCAGGGCTGGCGGATGCCGGTGGCCGCGTATCCGCTCCTGACGGAGGTGGGCGGCCGGCGCGCCGAACCGGTCCCGCACCAAGGGGCTTACACCCGCGAGGAGTTGACCGGGCTCGTCGCGTACGCGGCGGCGCGCGGCGTCACCGTCGTGCCGGAGATCGAGATGCCGGGACACGTACGGGCCGCGATCGCCGCCTACCCGGAGCTCGGCACCGTACCGGGGCGGCGGCTCGACGTGTGGTCGCGCTGGGGCGTGTGCGACACCGTGCTCGGGGTGCACGAACCGGTGCTCGACTTCTGCCGGACCGTCCTCGACGAGGTCATGGACGTCTTCCCCGCGCCGTACGTGCACATCGGCGGCGACGAGTGCCCCACCACGGAGTGGGCGGCGAGCCCGGCCGCACGGGAGCGGGCCGCCGCCGAGGGGCTTCCGGATACCGCCGCGCTGCGGGACTGGTTCCTGGGCCGGATCGGCGCGCACCTCGTCGAGCGCGGCCGGACCCCCGTGGCGTGGGCGGAGACGGGCGACGGGCTGCCCGCCGACTTCACGCTGATGACGTGGCGCGAGCCCGAGCACACCCGCATGGCCCTGAAGCGGGGCCACTCCGTGATCAGCTGCCAGCACCGGTCGACGTATCTCGACTATCCGCAGTCACCCGCCCCCGACGAGCCGCCGGCGCAGTCCGGCGTCCTGGTCGACCTGCGCGCGGTGCACGAGCACGAACCGCCCGCAGCCACCGGCACCACCGGTGAACTCCTCGGCGTGCAGGCCCACTTGTGGACCGAGTACGTCAGCACACCCGAGCACGTCGACCACATGGTCTTCCCGCGCCTGTGCGCACTGGCCGACCGCGCCTGGCACGGCTCACCGTCCTGGCCGCACTTCCGTGACCGGCTCGACGCGCACGCCGCGCGCCTCGCCGCGCTCGGCGTGCGGCACGGGCCGCTCGACCCGTACGTCCCCATCCCCCACCGTTCCGGAAAGGAACTGCCATGAGAAGGACGATCCTGACCAGGTCCACGACGTGTGCCGTCGCCGCGGCGGCACTCGCCTGCGCGGGTCTCGTCGGCGTGCCGTCGAGCGCCGCTGCGGCCGCCGGAGACCTGGCCGTCGAGTACCACGCGGGCAGCACCGGCAGCGACCAGGCGGAGCCCTGGCTGAAGGTGCGCAACACCGGCACGGCGAGCGTGCCGCTCAGCGGGGTCAAGGTCCGCTACTACTTCAAGTCCGACACGGGCAACCCGAGTTACCGCTTCGCCTGCTCGTGGGCGGTGAAGGGCTGCGCCAACGTCACGGGCACGTTCGGGACGCTCGCCCACCCGACCGCCACCGCCGACCGCTACCTGGAGATCGGCTTCACGTCCGGAGCGGGATCGCTCGCGGCGGGCGCCGACTCCGGCGATCTGCAACTGCGCTTCCACCGGGCCGACTGGCAGTCGCTGAACCAGGCCGACGACTACTCGTTCAGCGCGACGCAGACGGCGTACGCGAACTGGTCGAAGGTGACCGCGCAGCTCGACGGCGCCACGGTCTGGGGCACGGCGCCCGAGGGCAACGACCCCACCGACCCGACCGATCCCACGGACCCGACCGATCCGCCCGCCGACGGAGCGACGCTCTTCGACGACTTCGACTACACCTCGTACAACGACCCGAAGATCGCGGCCAACGGCTGGAGCGTCCGGTCGAACTCCGGCGGCCCCGGGGTGCCGGGCGCGACCTGGGCGCCGCAGAACGTGACCTTCCCGACCGTGTCCGGCAACTCCGTGATGAACCTGGAGACGTCGACGGCCGGCACCGGGGAGAGCACGAAGCAGACCGAGGTCCTCACCAAGGCGACCAAGTTCAGGAACGGGACGTACGCGGCGCGCGTGAAGTTCGCGGACGCGCCGAAGAGCGGCCCCGACGGCGACCACCTGGTGCAGACGTTCTTCACCATCAACGACCTCAAGGCGCCGATGGCCGACGACTACGCCGAGTACGACTTCGAGTACCTGCCCAACGGCGGCTGGGGCGAGCCCTCGAACATCCTGTACACGACGTCCTGGGAGACCTACAACCCGGACCCGTGGCAGGCCGTCAACCAGCACACGGAGAGCCGGCAGAGCTACGCGGGCTGGCACGACCTGGTGCTCACCATCGACGACAGCTCGATCCGCTACTACATCGACGGGCAGCTGTTCGGCACGCACGACGCCGCGTACCTCCCCGAGCGGCCGATGTCGATCAATTTCAACCAGTGGCTGATCGACCTGGCGGGCCTCACGAGCACCACCCCGCGCGCCTATGACCAGCAGGTCGACTACGTCCTGCACGTCAAGGACCAGGTGCTCACCCCGGCGCAGGTGGCAGCGAAGGTGACCGCCTACCGGTCGGCGGGCACCGCCTTCGAGGACACCGTGCCGTCGTCCTGATCCGCCGGCAGGAGGGGAGCCCGCGCGCCCCACACGCGCAGGCTCCCCGGTGGTGCTTCCCTCCCCGGGCGGTCGACTGGGAGTGGTCGGCCGCCGTGCCCCGGAGTCTGCCGTGCGGCGACCGGGACTTCATCCCGCACCCCCATGTTTCGGTAACCTTGTGTGTTGAATCAGTGGCGAGATGTGACGGAAGGGAAGCGTCAAGACCCTTGCGGCAGGCCGCGGCCGGGGAACGGAAACGGCCGTCTGGCGTGATCCGTTCGACGCAACTAAGGCCGGATCTCTGTCTCCGGCAAGCGCTCTCCACACCGTCCGCAGAACAGCGCGGAGGCGTCCTCGGCGGCCCGGCCGCACTCCGCGCAGACCCGTGGCAGCAGACAGGGCGCCTCCCCGCCCTCCGCCCGCACCGCCGTCTCGGCCCGCCGGATGGTCATGCCGGGCCGGCGGCGATGCGCGGTCACATAGACCAGTCCGTCCTCGCCGGCACTGACCGCGCGCCGTTCGCCGCGCGGCACGAAGGCGAGGGTGCCCGGGGCCAACTCCTCGTCGGTACCGGCCCGGTGGAGCGTGCCGTGCCCCTCGACGACGACGAGCAGGACGTCGAGTTCGGTCTCCATGTACGCGTCGCCGTGGGCGCCGGGCCGCAGCCGGATGACGTTGGCGTCGAGCTGGCGGGCCGCGCCCTCCAGGCGCCACAGGGCTCCGGTCGCGTCCGGGGCGGCGGCGGCCAGGACATCGGCAAAGGTGATACGGGCAGCGGGCATCGTTCTGGTTCCTCCGTCGGGTTCAGGCGAACGGCAGCCTACGGAGTTCGGCGACGCGCAGCAGCCTGGCGAGGCCCGGGTAGCCGGCCGCCATGGCCGTCGAGCCGGCGCCGCAGCCGTCGCGCGGTGAGCAGGAGACCTTCCCCTACGGCCTGTTCCCGGTACTCGGCCAAGTCGGTGGTCTCGGTCACCCGGGTGTCTCCGTCCGTGCGTTCAGGAAGTCGAGGACCGGGGGCGTCGCCTCGTCGGCGAACTCCTCGAAGTAGGCGTGGCGGCCGTTGGGGATGAGGAGGGTGCGGGCGGCCGGGATGCGGGTGGTGAGGAGCGGGGCGTTCGCGGTGGGGTTGAACGCGTCGTCGGTGCCGTGCACGACGAGGGTCGGGGCGGTGATGCGGGGCAGTGCGTCCCAGGCGTCGTGGCGGGCGCTGGCGCGCAGGTGACGGCGGCGGGCGTGCGCGGGCATGGCCGGGTCGCCGAGGGTGGGGAACGGGCCGGGGTGCGCGGCGACGTACGCGGGCGTGTACATCAGGTCGAGGAGCGCGGCACGGGAGACCTTCGGGTCCGGGTCGGCGAGGGCCCTGCGGACGTCGGGGCCGCGCTCGATGCCGTGCGGCGCGCCGGGTGAGGTACAGCCGAGGACGAGGCGGTCGACGCGTGCGGCATGGTCGGCGGCGAGCCACTGGGCGACGCGGCCGCCCATCGAGGTGCCGTAGACGTGGGCGCGGTCGATCCCGGCGTGGTCGAGGACGGCGACGGCGTCGCGGGCGAAGTTCTCGGTGCTGTAGGTGTCCGTGTCCGGGGCGTCGCTCGCGCCGGTGCCGCGCCAGTCCATGACGACGGTGGTGAAGGCCGCTTCGAAGCGCTCCCGTACCGGGTCCCACCAGCGGTGGCTGTTGGACTGACCGGCCAGGAGCAGCAACGGGGCGCCGCTGCCGCGGAGTTGGTAGTGGAGCGCGGCGCCGTCGGCCGCCTGTGCGTGGACCATGGTCGCCGATTCTCCCCCATCGCAACTACCTCTGTTCAAACGGTGGACTCCCCAACACCGCTCTGCAATTCTCCAACAACTGAACGCAAGAAGACGACTCTATGAGGAGAGAAGATGCTGGGACAGTGCGTGCACAGAGCCGGGGCGAGAGGCGGGTGGCGCGGCCTCTCGGTCGTTCTGCTGGCGCTCGCCCTCGCGTTCCTCGGCCTGCCGGGCGTCGGCGGCGCGCGGGCCGCGGGCGGACCGAACCTCGCGGCGGGCGCGACCGCGAAGGCGAGCAGCGCGAAGGACGGGTACGGGGCGGCGAACGTCGCCGACGGCAACGCCTCGTCGTACTGGGAGAGTTCGGGCTCCGACCTGCCGCAGTGGGTGCAGGTCGACCTGGGCGCGACGGCTCGCGTGGACGAGGTGGTGCTACGGCTCCCCGGCTCGTGGGAGAGCCGCAACCAGACGCTGTCCGTGCAGGGCAGCGCAGACGGGACCTCGTTCGACACGCTCAAGTCGTCGGCGTCCTACGCCTTCTCGCCCGGCTCGGGCAACACGGTGACCGTGTCGTTCGCGGCGGCGCAGACCCGCTTCGTACGGGTCGTGGTGAGCGCCAACACCGCCTGGCAGGCGGCCCAGTTGGCGGAGCTGGAGGTGCACGGCGCCGCCGAGTCGTCGGTGAACCTGGCCCGCGGCAAGGCGTTCACGGCGAGCTCCACGACCCAGACGTACACGGCGGCGAACGCCGGTGACGGCGACCCGGCGAGCTACTGGGAGAGCAAGAACGACGCCCTGCCACAGTGGGTGCAGGTCGACCTGGGCGCGTCGGTGCGGGTGAACCGGGTGGTCCTGCGGCTGCCCTCCGGCTGGGAGACCAGGACGCAGACGCTCACGCTGCGGGGCAGCACGAACGGCACGGACTTCACGGACCTGGCCGCGTCCAAGGCGTACGAGTTCAGCGCTTCGGGGCAGCAGGCGCAGACGCTGTCGTTCGACACGGTGACGACCCGGTACGTGCGGATCCTTGTGACCGCGAACAGCGTGCAGAAGGCGGGCCAGCTCGGCGAGCTGGAGGTGTACGGGCCGACGACCGGCGACACCGAGGCCCCGTCCGCACCCGGCGGTCTCGCCTACATCGAGCCCGCGACCGGACAGATCAAGCTGACCTGGCAGGCGGCGACCGACAACGTCGAGGTCACCGGCTACGACGTCTACGCCGACGGACAGCTGCGCGCGTCGGTCGACGGCGGCACCCTCACCTACACCGACACCCAGCCCGCGTCGGCGACGCTCACGTACTACGTGCGCGCCAAGGACGCGGCCGGGAACCAGTCCGCCAACAGCAACACGGTGACCCGCAAGGGCGATTCGGGTGACACGCAGGCACCGACGGCGCCCGGGAACCTCGCCTTCACGGAGGCGGTCAAGGGCCAGGTGAAGCTGACCTGGCAGGCGTCGACCGACAACGTGAAGGTCACCGCATACGACGTCTATGCCGGAGGCACCCTGCTCAAGTCCGTCGCGGGGGACGTCACTTCGTACACCGACACCCAGCCCGCGTCGGCGACGGTGACGTACACCGTGCGCGCGAAGGACGCGGCGGGCAACCAGTCGTCGAGCAGCAACTCGGTGACCCGCAACGGTTCCACGACCGAGTCGGCGAACCTCGCGGCGGGCAAGCCGGCCGCCGCGTCGTCCTCGGTCTTCACGTACGTCGCGGCGAACGCGGTGGACGACGACACGAGCACCTACTGGGAGGGCGGCGCGGGCAGCTACCCGAACACCCTGACCGTGAAGCTGGGCGCGAACGCGGACGTCTCCTCGCTCGTCCTGAAGCTGAACCCGGACGCCGCGTGGTCGGCCCGCACCCAGAAGATCGAGGTGCAGGGGCGCGAGCAGAAGGCGTCGGGCTTCACGACGCTGGTCGCGGCGAAGGAGTACGCCTTCGACCCGGCGAGCGGGAACAAGGTGACCGTCCCGGTGACGGCACGCGTCGCGGACGTCCGCCTCGTCGTCACCGCCAACTCGGGCGCTCCGGCGGGCCAGTTGGCCGAGTTCCAGGTGCTGGGCGAGCCGGCGCCGAACCCTGACCTCCAGGTCACCGGCATCACGTCGAAGCCCGACGCGCCGGTCGAGTCGGACCGGATCACGCTGTCGGCGACCGTGCGCAACGCGGGCACGGAGGCGGCCGACGCGACCGATCTGGACTTCACGCTCGGTGCGCAGAAGGTCGGCTCGGGCTCCGTGGGCGCGCTCGCGGCGGGGGCCACGGCGACCGTCAGCGCGGACGTCGGGGCGCACGAGGCGGGCACGTACCAGGTCGGGGCGGTCGTCGACCCGAGCGGTCTGGTCGTCGAGCGCGACGAGGCCAACAACGCCTACACCAGCCCGACGGGTCTCGTCGTCAAGCCGGTCACGAGCGCCGACCTGGTCGCGTCCCCGGTGTCCTGGTCGCCGAGCGCGCCGGCCGAGGGCGACCAGGTCTCCTTCTCGGTCGCCCTCAAGAACCAGGGCAACCAGGCGAGTTCGGGCGGCGGCCACGGCATCACGCTCACCGTCGCCGACTCCGGCGGCACGGTCGTGAAGACGCTCACCGGCTCGTACGACGGGGCGATCGCGGCCGGTGACACCACGGCGCCGGTCAAGCTGGGCACGTGGACGGCGGGCAAGGGCAAGTTCACGGTGAAGACCGTGATCGCCGACGACGGCAACGAGCTGCCGGTCAAGCGCGCCAACAACACGTCGTCGCAGCCGCTGTTCGTCGGCCGCGGCGCGAGCATGCCGTACGACATGTACGAGGCGGAGGACGGCACGGTCGGCGGCGGCGCGAAGGTCGTCGGCCCGAACCGCACCGTCGGTGATCTCGCGGGCGAGGCGTCGGGCCGCAAAGCCGTGACGCTCGAATCGACCGGCAGCTACGTCGAGTTCACCACCAAGGCGCCGACGAACACGCTCGTCACGCGCTTCTCGATGCCGGACGCGGCGGGTGGCGGGGGCAAGAACTCGACGCTCAACGTGTACGTCGACGGAAAGTTCCTCAAGGCCGTCGACCTGACGTCGAAGTACGCCTGGCTGTACGGCTCGGAGACGGGCCCGGGGAACTCGCCGAGCGCGGGCGCGCCGCGCCACATCTACGACGAGGCGAATCTGCTGCTGGGCACGACGGTGCCGCAGGGCAGCAAGGTCCGGCTGCAGAAGGACGCGGCGAACGACTCCACGTACGCCATCGACTTCGTGAACCTGGAGGAGGCCACCGAGCTGCCCAACCCGGACCCGGCGGCGTACGCCGTGCCGACCGGCTTCTCGCACCAGGCCGTGCAGGACGCGCTCGACAAGGTGCGGATGGACACGACGGGCAAGCTCGTCGGCGTGTATCTGCCGGCCGGTGACTACGAGACGTCGAACAAGTTCCAGGTGTACGGGAAGGCGGTGAAGGTCGTCGGCGCCGGTCCGTGGTTCACCCGGTTCCACACGCCGTCGTCGCAGGAGAACACGGACGCGGGTTTCCGGGCGGAGGCCAGTGCGAACGGGTCGACGTTCGCGCACTTCTCCTTCTTCGGGAACTACACGTCGCGGATCGACGGCCCGGGCAAGGTGTTCGACTTCTCCAACGTCGCGAACATGACCATCGACGACGTGTGGAACGAGCACACGGTCTGCCTGTACTGGGGCGCGAACACCGACAGCGTCACCATCAAGAACTCCCGGATCCGGGACACGTTCGCCGACGGCGTCAACATGACGAACGGCTCGACGGACAACCACGTCGTCAACAACGAGTCGCGGGCGACCGGCGACGACAGCTTCGCGCTGTTCTCGGCGATCGACGCGGGCGGCGCGGACGAGAAGAACAACGTGTACGAGAACCTGACGTCGCTGCTGACGTGGCGGGCGGCCGGGATCGCGGTCTACGGCGGGTACGACAACACGTTCCGCAACATCCTGATCGCGGACACGCTCGTCTACTCCGGGGTCACCATCAGCTCCCTCGACTTCGGGTATCCGATGAACGGCTTCGGCACGGCGCCGACCACGCTGGAGAACACGTCGATCGTCCGCTCCGGCGGCCACTTCTGGAACGGGCAGACGTTCCCGGGCATCTGGATGTTCTCGGCGTCCAAGGTGTTCCAGGGGATCCGCGTCAACGACGTCGACATCGTCGACCCGACGTACAGCGGGATCATGTTCCAGACCAACTACGTAGGGGGTCAGCCCCAGTTCCCGATCAAGGACACGATCCTGACGGACGTCACGATCACCGGAGCGCACAAGAGCGGCGACGCGTACGACGCGAAGTCCGGCTTCGGGGTCTGGGCGAACGAGATGCCGGAGTCGGGCCAGGGCCCGGCGGTCGGTGAGGTCACCTTCCACAACCTGAAGCTGGGTGACAACGCGGTGGACGTGCGCAACACGACGTCCACGTTCACGATCAACCTCAACCCCTAAAGGGTCCACGGTTCCATTACTGACCCCTCGCCTGTTACTGTTGCGGCATGCGCTAACGGGACTCACCTCCCGTTAGTGCATGCAGGGGCTACAACTGGCGCACTCCTCAAGGGGTTTGACATGGAATACCGACAGCTGGGGACGTCCGGACTCAAGGTGCCCGCGCTGAGCTTCGGGGCCGGCACCTTCGGCGGACGCGGCCCCCTGTTCTCCGCATGGGGCGACGTCGGGCCCGACGAGGCGCGGCACATGGTCGACCTGAGCCTGGACGCCGGGGTCACCCTGTTCGACACGGCCGACGTGTACTCGGACGGAGCCTCGGAGGAGGTACTGGGCGCCGCGCTCAAGGGGCGCCGCGACCGGGCCCTGATCTCGACGAAGGCCGCGCTCCCGACGGGCGAGGGGCCGTACGACGCCGGGGTCTCGCGCTCGCGCCTGATCCGGTCGGTCGAGGCGGCGCTGCGGCGGCTCGACACCGACTACATCGACCTGTTCCAGCTGCACGCGTACGACGCGAGCACCCCCGTCGAGGAGGTTCTCGCGACGCTGGACGACCTGGTGAAGGCGGGCAAGATCCGCTACACGGGCGTCTCCAACTACTCCGGCTGGCAGCTGATGAAGGGGCTCGCCGAGGCGGAGAAGCACGGCCGGCCGCGGTTCGCCGCGCACCAGGTCTACTACTCACTCGTCGGCCGCGACTACGAGTGGGAGCTGATGCCGCTCGGCCAGGACCAGGGCGTCGGCGCGGTGGTCTGGAGCCCGCTCGGCTGGGGGCGGCTGACGGGGAAGATCCGCCGGGGACAGCCGCTCCCCGCGGACAGCCGGCTGCACCGGACGGCCCAGTTCGGGCCGCCGATCGAGGACGAGCACCTGTACCGGGTGGTCGACGCGCTCGACGAGATCGCCGAGGAGACCGGCAGGGCGGTCCCGCAGATCGCGATCAACTGGCTGCTGCGCAGGCCCACCGTCTCGACCGTGCTCATCGGGGCGCGCAACGAGGAGCAGCTGCGGCAGAACCTCGGCGCCGTCGGCTGGGAGCTCACTCCGGAGCAGGTGGCGAAGCTGGACGCGGCGAGCGACGTGAAGGTGCCGTACCCGTACTACCCGTACCGGATCCAGGACGGTTTCCGGCAGTTGAACCCGCCGACGGTATGAGCATCGACCGCGCGAGCGACAGCCGCACGCGGGTGTCAACCCAAGGTTGACACCCGGAGACTGTCAACCTACGGTTGCCTCATGACGAATCCAGTCGGCCCCACCGTCCGCCTCGACGACCTGATCGAGGCCATCAAGAAGGTCCACACCGACGCCCTCGACCAGCTGCAGGACGCCGTCCTCGCGGCGGACCACCTCGGTGACGTCGCCGATCACCTGATCGGCCACTTCGTCGACCAGGCCCGCCGCTCCGGCGCCTCCTGGACGGACATCGGCAAGAGCATGGGGGTCACCCGGCAGGCGGCGCAGAAGCGCTTCGTCCCGAAGTCGGAGAACGACCTCGACCCGAGCCAGGGCTTCAACCGGTACACCCCGCGCGCCCGGAACGTGGTGGTGTCCGCCCAGACCGAGGCCCACGCCGCCAAGAACACCACCATCGGCACCGCACACCTGGTCCTCGGGCTGCTGCACGAGCCGGAGAGCCTCGGCGCCCGGGCGATCCTCGCGCAGGACGTCCTGCTCGACACCGTGCGGCAGGCCGCGACGGCCCTGCTCCCGGCGCCCGCCGACGAGCCGCCGGCCCTGATCCCGTTCGACGCCGAGGCCAAGAAGGCGCTGGAGCTGACCTTCCGCGAGGCGCTGCGCCTCGGGCACAACTACATCGGCACCGAGCACATCCTGCTCGCGCTCCTCGAGCAGGAGAACGGCTCCGGGGTCCTCGCGGACCTCGGCATCGACAAGGACGCCGCCGAGGCGAGCATCGCCGCGGCGCTCGAAGCCCTCACCAAGGACGCCACCGAGGAAGGGACGAGCTGACCGCACGCCGTGCGACCGGGCCGGGGCCGGGGTCCCGGCCCCGGCTGACCGACACAGCCGCGGGTGGGAAACTGTGCGCATGACTGACCGCTCAGGAACCCCCGCCCGGCAGGACGACCTCGTCGACGTCGACGAGCTGATCGACGCCTATTACACGAGGGAGCCCGACGTCGCGCGCCCCGAGCAGCGCGTCGTCTTCGGCACGAGTGGCCATCGCGGCTCCAGCCTCGACGGCGCCTTCAACGAGAAGCACATCGCCGCCATCACGCAGGCCATCGTGGAGCACCGCGCGGCCGAGGGCATCACCGGTCCGCTGTTCATCGGCCCCGACACCCACGCCCTGTCCGCACCCGCGCTCAAGACGGCCCTCGGCGTGCTGGCGGCGCACGGCGTGCGGGTGATGGCCGACGCGCACGGCGACTTCGTGCCCACGCCCGCGCTCAGCCACGCCATCCTGCGCTGGAACCGGGACGAGCCGGCCGACCGTGCCGACGGCATCGTGATCACCCCGAGCCACAACCCGCCCCGCGACGGCGGCTTCAAGTACAACCCGCCGCACGGCGGCCCGGCCGACTCGACGACGACGTCCTGGATCGCGGCCCGCGCCAACGAGCTGCTGGAGGACGCGAGTTGGACGCCGCGCACGGTCGACGACGCGGCCGGCGAGCCGTACGACTTCCGGGAGCGCTACGTCGAGGACCTCAAGGACATCATCGACGTCGACGCCATCCGCGCCTCGGGCGTGCGGGTCGGCGCCGACCCGCTGGGCGGCGCCAGCGTCCACTACTGGGCGCGGATCGCCGAGCTGTACGACCTCGACCTGACCGTGGTGAATCCGAAGACCGACCCGACCTGGCGCTTCATGACGCTCGACTGGGACGGGAAGATCCGGATGGACCCGTCGTCGGCGCCCGCGATGGCCTCGGTCCTCGCCCGCCGCCACGACTTCGACCTGCTCACCGGCAACGACGCGGACGCCGACCGGCACGGCATCGTCACCCCGGACGCGGGCCTGATGAACCCGAACCACTATCTGGCCGTCGCCATCCACTACCTGTTCTCGCACCGCCCGCAGTGGTCGGCGTCCGCGGCGATCGGCAAGACGCTCGTGTCGAGCGCGGTGATCGACCGGATCGCCACCACGCTCGGCCGTGAACTCGTCGAGGTGCCCGTCGGTTTCAAGTGGTTCGTGCCGGGTCTGGTGGACGGCTCGGTGGCGTTCGGCGGCGAGGAGAGCGCCGGGGCCAGCTTCGTCCGCAAGGACGGCAGCGTGTGGACCACCGACAAGGACGGCATCCTGCTGGCCCTGCTCGCCGCCGAGATCACCGCCGTCACGGGGAAGACGCCGTCGGTGTACTACGCCGAACTCGCCGCCGGGCACGGCGCGTCCGGCGCCGCGTACGCCCGGATCGACGCCAAGGCGACCAAGGAGCAGAAGGCCCGCCTCGCGAAGCTCACCGGTGACGCGATCACCGCGGACACCCTGGCCGGCGAGCCGATCACGGCCCGGCTCTCCGAGGCGCCGGGCAACGGCGCGGCGATCGGCGGCGTCAAGGTGACCACGGAGAACGCCTGGTTCGCGGCGCGGCCCAGCGGCACGGAGGACGTGTACAAGATCTACGCCGAGTCGTTCCGCGGCGCCGAGCACCTCGCCCAGGTGCAGAGCGAGGCCCAGGCGATCGTCGACGCGGCGCTGCAGCAGTGACCTAGGGCCTGTCTCCCAGATCCCTCCTGCCCCGCGACGCCTGGCACGCGCTCTCGCCGCACCGGGCGCAAGGCCAAGTACATCCAGTACGAGGCCTTGAGCCCGGCCCGCCGAGAGCACGCACCAGACGCCGCGGGGCCCGCCCTTCGGGCGGACGGAGGGACCTGGGAGACAGGCCCTAGCGGGCGGCCTCGGGGATCCCGGGGACGTCCGCCACGCTGTCCAGGACGTGGGTGTGCGGGTGGAGTTCGAGCTGCTCACGGGTCAGCTGGCCCGTGAGCACGCCCACGACGACACCCGCGCCCGCGTTCGTCCCCGCCTCCAGGTCGACGACGGTGTCGCCGGCGACGAGCACCTTGCGCACGTCGACGACACCGGTCCTCTCCATCGCGCGGTGGATCATGTACGGGGCGGGGCGGCCGCGGCGCACCTCGTCGGAGGTGACGACCGCGTCGAGGTTGCCGCCCTCGCCGGTGGACCAGCCCAGCGACTCCAGCAGCGGGAGCGCCACATCGTCGCTGAAGCCGGTGGTCAGCGCGACCTTGATGCCGCGGGCGCGCAGTTCCTCAAGTGCCTTGTCGGCCTGGGCGATCGGCTGCGGCGGCACCTCCTCGTAGCGCTTGCGCAGGTATGCGCGGAACGCGCCGTACTGCCGCTCGACCAGTTCCGCGTCGGGTGTGCCGCCGCCGATGCGGACGAGGGCGGCGATGGCCTCGCGCTTGTCGGTGCCCATCCAGGTCTGCAGGTCGTCGTCGGCCACGGTGACGCCGGTCGACTCGACGGCGTGCCGCAACGCCTCGTACACGGCGCCGTGTTCCTCGATGGTGGTGCCCGCCATGTCGAAGACGGCGAGTTCGATGGTCCGGGTCACGATGGTTCCTCACTGGTGGTTCGGGGAGCTGTGCCGTCGGAGCGGTCGCGGCCCGCGACGGTGTGCCCTCCGACGGTGTTCTCGATGGTGAAGGTGGCCATGGCCGGGAGGTAGCGGTCGTCCGCGTACTCCACGGGGGTGCCGTCGCCGGTGTACGCCAACCGGCGCACGCGCAGCAGGGGTTGACCGGCCGCGACGCCGAGCAGTTCGGCGTCCTCGGTGTCCGCGGCGATCGCGTCGATGGTGTGGCGGGCGTGGTGGAGGTCGACGCCGCGCGCGATGAGGGCCTCGTAGACGGAGCCGGCGTCCGGGTCGACGGCGAACAGGTGGGCGCCCGCGTCGAGGACGAACGTGGAGCGCTCGATCATCGCGGGCACCCCGTCCAGGTGCCGCAGTCTGACCAGGTCGACGACGGGCGCCCCCTCCTCCAGACCCAGGCGGTCGGCCGTGTCGGCGGTGGCCCGGTGCCGGGCGACCTCGACGGTGAACTGGCCCGGCTCACGCCCTATGGAGCGCGCCCACTGGGTGAAGGACATCAGCGAGTCGAACGGCTGGGAGGGCGTGACCCTGCGGGCCACCGGCGGTTTGCCGCGCCCGCCCACGAGCCGGCCCTCCGCGCGCAGCTGCGCCAGGGCCTGCCGGACCGGGCCGCGCGAGGTGCCGAACTCCTCGCAGAGCTGTGCCTCGCTCGGCACGGGCCGCCCCTCGGGCCACTCCCCCGCCTCGATACGTCGCCGGAACTCGGCTCCGAGCCGTTGGTGCAGCGGCCCATCCTCACTTGTCTTCACAACTTGAGTTTCTCAGGCCGACAGCGCTCGGCACAAGGTGAGTCTCGGTGCTCAGCTGGTAAACAAACGGAAAACTTGTATAGACAGGTCTTGCCTCTGGCGGGATTCGCTCCGCACGCTTGTCGGCATGAGCATCGCAACAGCACCTTCTCCGTCCGTCGCCCTGCCCGGCGGCCGCAGCGACCTCGTCGTGGTCGGCGCCGGCATCGTGGGCCTCGCGCACGCCGTGGAGGCGGTCCGCCGGGGACTGAGCGTCACCGTCGTCGAGCGGGACCGGCGTCCGGTCGGCGCGTCCGTGCGCAACTTCGGGCACTGCTGCATCACCGCGCAGCGCGGCGACCTCCTCGGTCTCGCGGAGCGGTCGCGCACCGGGTGGCTGGACGCCGCCGCGCGGGCGGGCCTGTGGGCACCGGAGGCGGGCGCCCTGGTCGTGGCCAGGTCGGCGACGGAGCTGGCGGTCCTGGAGGAGCTGCGCGACGAGCGCGGCGCCGACGCGGTGCGGCTGCGCACCCGGGACGAGGTGGGCACGGCCCTGGGCCGCGCGGCGGACGCCAGGGACGACCTGGTGGGCGGCGCGCTCCTCCCGGTGGACCTGCGGGTGAACCCGCGCGAGGCCGCGCCCCGGCTCGCCCAGTGGCTCGCCGAACAGCCCGGCGTGACGGTGGCCTGGGGGACGAACGTCACGGGCGTCGAACAGGGCACCGTGCACACCAGCCGCGGCCCGGTCCACGGCGAGCAGATCCTGCTGTGCGTCGGCCACGACCTGGACCGGCTGTACCCCACCGAGGCGGAGGCGCACGGCATCGAGCGCTGCCGGCTCTCCATGGCCCGGGTCGAGGCGCCGGCGGCCTTCCGCACCGACGCGGCGGTCCTGACGGCCACCTCGATGCTCCGCTACGACGGCTTCACGGCGATGCCGTCCGCAGCCCGGCTGCGGACCGAGGTCACCGGCCACAGCCCGGAGCTGCTCGACGTGGTGGCGAACGTGATGTTCACCCGGCTGCCCGACGGCACGGTCCTGGTGGGTGACTCGCACGCGTACGACGCGACGGAGATCCCGTTCCAGGACGAGGCGACGACCGAGCTGCTCCTGCGGGAGGCCGCGCGGGTGCTCGGGGTGCGCGACGTGCGGATCACGGAGCGCTGGCAGGGCGTGTACGCGAGCAGCGCCAACGGGCCGCTGCTCGTCCGTGACGTCGCGCCGGGGGTCCGGGCGCTGTCGGTGACCTCGGGGATCGGGATGACGCTGTCGTTCGGCCTGGCGGCGGCGACGTTCGACGGGGCGCTGCACGCGACCGCCTGACGCCCCGCGGTACAGAGAGAAAGGGGGAAGGGGGCCCTCCCCTCGCAGGGCCCCCTTCCCCGGCTCGTCACCGGCTCACTTCAGGGTCAGCCGGTGCACACCTCCCAGCGCCGTGCCGACGTAGAGGGCGCGTCCGTCGGGCGTGGCCGCCAGCGACAGCACGTCGGTGTTCTGCAAGGTGCCCGACACGTTGTGCCAGGTGCGGCCGCCGTCCGTGGACTTCAGAACTCCCCGTGCGCCGTACGGGACTTCGCCCGGCAGCCAGCGCCCGGTGGTGCCCGCGTACCAGGCACCGCCGGCCCTGACGAGGCCCGACACCTGGATGCGCAGGCCGCCGTGGTCGGCGGTGCGGAAGGTGCGGCCGCCGTCGGACGACCAGCGCAGCGTGGTGCCGCCGACGACCAGCCGGGAGCCGTCGACGCCGAGCGCGGAGACCTCGCCGCCGGCCGCCTTCGTCAGGGTCCTGCCGAAGTCGTCCGAGGAGTACAGGCCGCCGTGGCCGCCGAGCCAGATCCGGCCGGGCCGGTCCGGGTCCGCCGCGAGCGCCCGGAACCGGTCGCTCTTGCGCAGGCTCTTCCAGTGGGCGCCGCCGTCCGTGGTGGTGTAGACGCCGGGTCCGTCGATCCGGTCGTAGGAGACCGCGACCCGGTCGGGGTCGCGCGGGTCGACGAGCAGTGCCAGGGCGGTGCCGTCGAGCTGCCCCTTCTCCTCCCAGCTGCGGCCGCCGTCCGTGCTCTGCTGCACCGACAGACCGGCCAGGCTCTCGAAGGTGCGCCAGACGATCCGGCTGTCCCGGGCGTAGGCGGAGATCGCGGAGACCTGGGTGCCGGTGGTCCCCTCGTGCTCGCCGGCGCCCCACTCGGGGGAGGCGACGGGCAGTGCGGTGCGGTACATCCCGACGCTCGTGCCCGCGAGCAGCGACCCGTCGGAGACGGCGAGCGCGGGCACGCTCTCGCCCTGCACCCCGATGCGCCGCTGGCCCGTACCGCCGTCGCGGCCGCGGTAGATGCCCGCCGACGCGGCGCCGACCGTGTACGAGCCGTCGGCCCAGCGGTCGAAGTCGTACACGACGCTGCCGTCGACCGGCTTGCCGATCTCCTGCCAGGTGGCGCCCGCGTCCTTGCTGAGGTGGACGGTGCCGTCGGACCGGTCGTGCACGATCTCGCCGTGGCTCACGGTGACGAGGCCGCGCCCGTTGCCCTGCGGCGCGCCCCAACTGCGGCCGCCGTCACGGCTGATGACGAGTCCGCCGCCCTGGCCGAGGATCTGCGCGGTCACCAGCTGGTCCGCCGCGTCGAACCCGGCGAAGAGCTGGGTGCCGTCGTCCGGCAGGGTGCGGATCCGCTCCGCCTTCTTCGGGCCCTCGCCGGTCATGCCGCGCACGGCCCACAGGGTGCGCCCGGCCCAGGCGTACAGGTCGTCGCCGCCCATGGCGACGTGCAGCACGTCGGCCGGCAGTCCGAGGTCCTCGGCGTGCCAGCTGTCTCCGCCGTCCCGGCTGACGAGCAGCGTGCCCTCCGCGGTCGCCGCGACGAGCACGCGGGTGTCGGCGTCGGCGACGAGGTCCGTGTAGCCGGCGTCGGGGACGTCGAGCCGCTCCCAGGTCCTGCCGCGGTCGGTGGTGCGCAGGATGCCGCCCGCGTTGACCGACCAGGAGAAGGCGCCCATGGCGGACCACCAGCGGTCCGGGTCGTGGGCGTCGACGACCAGCGACGGCTCGTCGGTGGCGGCGCCGGTGAACGGGGTGCGGCCGCGCTCGGTCCAGGTCTTCCCGGCGTCCGTGGTGAGCCACGCGCCGGACTTGCCGGACTGCGTCATGACGGCCTGCCGGTCCGCGCCGGGGGCGAGGGTGAGCAGTCCGTCGGCGCTGTTGGGGCCGACCGGCTGCCACCGCTGACCGTGGGCGTCCGCCGGGGTGACCTCGAACCCGCCCGCGCCGTACTGGCGTTGGCCGCCGGTGGCCGTGGCGCGCGCGGTGACCCGGTAGGTGCCGGGGGCGCTGCCCGTGAGGTCGGCGGCGAAGTAGCGCGGGTCGGCCGTGGCCCGGGTCTTCGTCGTGTACGTGCGGCCGCGCGGCGGGTCGACCGTCAGGACCGGCGGACCGGCGAGCCCGGCCGGGGTGTACACGTAGGCCGTGCTCGCCCCGGACGACGGGTCGGGGGTGACGTCCACCGCGAGCGGGGCCGCTTCGAGGAGGTAGGGCACGGTCAGCGCGGGACCGTCCGGACCGGTGACCGTGACGGCGCCGGAGAAGTGCGTCGTCGTGGCGGGCCGCGGGGCGTCCAGGGTGAGGCGCACCGTGGCGGTGCCGCCCGCGGGGACGGTGACCCGGCCGGGCGTCACCCGCGCCGCTTCGCCGTCGACGCGGACGGTGCCGGTGACCGCCTGCTTCCCGCTGTTGTGGAGCGTGACGGTGCGCGAGGCGGTGACCCGGGGGCCGCCCAGGTCGGCGAGGCCGAGCGAGACGGTCGCCGGGGACGCGGTGAGGCGGGCGTCGGCGGCCGCCGCCACGTCGAGGCGGCCCGCGCCCTGGGCGATGGTCTCGACCTCCTTGAGGCGGTGGGCCGCTCCGGTCAGCTCGGCGCCGATCTCCCGGGCGTCGCGGTCCGGGTGGAGCTGGCGCAGCAGGGCGGCGGAGCCCGCGACGAGCGGGGACGCCATCGACGTGCCGGACATCCGCCAGGCCCCGGAGGGCACGACGGACCGGGGCACGGTCGAGCGGATCTCCACGCCCGGCGCGACGAGGTCGGGCTTCAGGCGGAGCCCCTGGTCGGGGCCGCGGGACGAGAACGAGGCGATCTGGTCGCCGGAGTCCCGCCCGCTGAGCGTCAACTTCACGTTCTGCGCGGCGAGTTCGGTGAGTTCCTGGCCCTGGATGCGGTCGACGCCGGTGACGACGAGGTGGCCCAGGCGCGGACCGTCGTCGAGGCCGGTGAGGCGCCGGGCGCTGTCGGCGGGCACGGGCACCCCGTCGCCGCGCCGCCGGGGTGCCACGTCGGGGCGGCCCGCGACGACGGGTCCGCCACCGGCCGCGGCGCCGCCGACGAGGGCGATCGCACCGCGCTTCTCGGCCTCCTCGTACACGGCGAGGTCCTCGGGGTACACCGGGTCCTCGGCGCCGCGGGCGGGCGGGAACGCGTAGAGGAGCACCTTGCCGCGCACGTCACCGGCGCGTTCCCAGTCGTCCGGGGTGCCCATGCCGATGTCGACGAGGCCGCCGGTCGCGGGCGCGTCCGCCGGGTTGGCGGAGACGAGCCCGCGATAGGTCTCCAGGGTCTCCCGCTGCCCCTCGACGCGGAGTTCGGGTACGGCGACACCGCTGGTGGAGGCGCCGACGGCGAGGACGCCGGGGGCCGCCGCGGGCGAGCCGACCGTGTACGGGCCCGGTCCCTCGTTGCCCGCGGAGGCCACGACCACGACGCCCGCGTCGACGGCCGCGGTGGCGGCCCGGCCGAGCGGGTCGCCGCCGTCGCCGGGGCCGCCGATGCTGAGGTTGATGACGTCGGCGCGGTGCGGGTTGGCCGGGTCGATCGCGGCCTCGATGCCGGCGACGATCGCGGAGGTCTCGCCGTACCCGTCGGCGTCCATGACCTTGTACGCGAGGAGCCGGGCGTCCGGCGCCGCGCCCGTCACGCCGCCCGGTCCGGCCGCCTTCGCGGCGATGATGCCGGCGACGTGGGTCCCGTGGGCGTTGTCGTCCATCGGGTCGTCGTCGTGGTTGACGAAGTCGTGGCCGCCGACGACCTTGTGGCCCTCGCCGATGCCGCCGCCCAGGTCGGGGTGGGTGTAGTCGACGCCCGAGTCGATGACGGCGACGGTCGTGCCCCGGCCGGTGACCTTCCCGCCGCCGGGGGCGGGGCGGTCCCAGACCTTCGGCAGCCCGACGAGGTCATGGGCTTCGGTGGCCTGCACCTTGACGCGGGCGTCGGGGACGACGGACCGCACGCCGGGCAGGGTCCGCAGCCGGGCCAGGGCGTCCTGGTCGACGGTCATGGCGACCGCGTTCAGGGCAAGCCCCATGCGGCGTACGGACGTCGGGGCGGCGCCCGCGTCCCGCGCCGCGTCGAGGACGGCGTCCTGCCGGGTGTCGATCCTCTCGCGGGCCGCGCGGACGTCGGCGGTCCGCGCGTCGCGGGCGGGGCCCGCCGGCGCCTGCAGCGCCGTGGCACCGTCGAGTTCGACGATGACACGGGTGCGCCCGGGTGTGTCGGCCGCCTGTGCCACGGGTGTCGCGGAGAGCAGGCCGCCGAGCACGGCGGCGGTCAGTGCGGCGTGCAGAGGTCTTCGGACGCCGTGACGTGTGTGTCGTATGTGGTTCCCCATAGAGGGAGTTGGTAGTCGCGCCGACCACGTCGGCACAACGATTCGCGACGGCCCATTGCTGCCTGTGGCACACATGGGCCAGGATCCCGGAATGACCGAACAGCTCTCCGCCGTCGGCGTCGACCCCTTCGACGAGGCCGTTTACCGCGCCCTGCTCACGCGTGAGGCGGCGTCGCCCGGACAGCTCGCCGACGAACTGGCGTGCTCCGCGGACCGGGTGGGCCGGGCCCTCGCCCGGCTGCACGACCTGGGTCTGGTCGGACGGCTCTCCGGGACCCGGCGGCGGTACGCGGCGATCGACCCGGAGCACGCGGTGGACGCCCTGATCCGCACGCGGTCGGCGGAGCTCGACCGGGTCAGGTCCACCGCGGCCGAACTGTCCCGGCTCTTCACCGCGGGCCGGCACGGCGGCGGCGAGGAGGTCGAGATCGTGCACGGCAGCGAGGCGCTCGGCCGCTGGTTCGTCCGGCTCCAGCAGGAGGCGCGGGACGAGGTGCGCACCCTGGACCGGCCGCCGTACGCGCTGACGACGGCGAACCCCGTCGAGGAGACGGCGCTGGCGGAGGGCATCAGCTACCGCGCGGTGTACGCGCCCGAGGCACTGGAGTGGCCGGGCGTCCTGGACGACATCCGCCGGCTGGTCGGCCTCGGTGAGCAGGCCCGGGTGCTGCCGGGGCTGCGGGTGAAGCTGGCGATCGCCGACGACCGGGTGGCGCTGATGCCGCTCTCCCTCACCCTGTCGTCCGAGGTGCGGGCCGCGGTGATCCGTCCGTCCGCGCTCCTGGACACGCTGATCGACCACTGGGAACTGTGCTGGCGCGTCGCCGAGCCGCTCGACGCGCCCGCCGAGGGGCCGCTCGACGAGGACGACAGGCTGATGCTGTCGCTGCTGGTCAGCGGGTTGAAGGACGAGGCGATCGCCCGTCAGCTCGGCTGGTCGGTGCGGACGATGCGCCGCCGCACCAGCCGGCTGCATCAGCTGCTCGGCGCGTCCAACCGGTTCCAGGCGGGGGTGATCGCGCAGCGCCGCGGGTGGCTCTGACGGCCGGGCGGGCACGGTTCGGCGGGCACGGTTCGGCGGGTGCCGAACCGATCGCTGCCTACGCTCCGGCCATGACCAGCACAACTCACCTCCCCCACCTGACCGTCGAGCCGAGCATCCTCTACTTCGGCACGCCGGTGGCTCTCCTGTCGACGGAGAACGCGGACGGCACCTTCAACCTGGCCCCGATGTCCTCGGCGTGGGCGCTCGGGCGCACGGTCGTGCTCGGCCTCGGCGCCGACGGCCAGAGCGCCCGCAACCTCGCCGCCCGCCCCGACGTGGTCGTCAGTCTGCCGGGTCCCGGCCAGTGGGAGGCGGTGGAGCGGCTCGCCCCGCTGACCGGGCGCGACCCGGTCCCCGCCTCGAAGCCGCGGGGCTGCCGCTACGAGCCGGACAAGTTCGGTGCGGCGGGCCTGACCCCGCAGCCGTCCGTCGCGGTGCGCCCGCCGCGCGTCGCCGAGTGCCCGCTGCAACTGGAGGCGCGGGCGGTGGACGTCCGCCCCGACGCGGGCGGCGCCTTCCTGATCGTGGAGACGTCCGTGCTGGAGGTGCACGCCACCGCCGACATCGTCGTCCCCGGCACCGACCACATCGACCCGGTCGCCTGGAGCCCGCTCGTCTACAACTTCCGGCACTACTTCGGTCTGGGCCCCCAGCTCGGCCACACCTACCGCAGCGAGACGGCCCGGAGCGCCGCGGCCGTGCGGGGCTGATTGCCGGAAACCGACTGGCCCGCGACCCCGCCGTGTGCTTAAAATCCCCGGCAGCATCGCGTGCCGGTCACCGACCGGGTGAGGCATGGAGGTGCCGGAGTTGCCTTCTGGAGGCAATCCATCGTGGCAGTTCAGCTCAACCACACCATCGTTCACGCCCGGGACAACCGGGAATCCGCCGCATTCCTGGCGCACATCCTCGGGCTCAAGGTCGGAGCCGAGTGGGGCCCCTTCGTCGCCCTAGACCTCAGCAACGGCGTGACGCTCGACTTCGCGTCCATCCCGGCCGAGTCCATCGTGATGCAGCACTACGCCTTCCTCGTCACCGAGGAGGAGTTCGACGGCGTCTTCGCCCGCATCAAGGACGCCGGGCTCACGTACTACGCCGATCCGCACGGCAAGCAGCCGGGCGAGATCAACCACAACGACGGCGGTCGCGGCGTGTACTTCATGGACCCGGCCGGACACGGCATGGAGGTCATCACCCGCCCCTACGGGGGCGGCGACAGCTGAGCCGTCGGGCCGCAGCCGCGCCGAGCGCGCGGCTGCGGGCCGCTCAGCCGAACTCCGTCGCATGGAGCACCAGGAGCACGGTGCCCACCAGCAGCGCCGCGACCCCCAGGGCCCCCAGGGCCAGCGCCGTGCGCCGGGCCGGCCGGCAGGCCAGTTCGGCGTCCTCCTGACGGACCGCCGCCGAGCACGGCAGTACCGCGAGACCGTAGGTCACCAGTCCGGCCGTGCCGACCGTGAGACCCAGTCCGAGCCACGTCACACCCGCGGACAAAAAGGACATGTGTCTGATTCTGGGCCCTCCGCGGCGATCCCGCGATTCGGTGATCGTCACGCTCCGGAACCGTCGGGCCGTACGCCCGCGTGCGGCGGGCGGGCGGCGCCGGTACAACGGAATCATGAGCACCGGAACCCGGTACGTGCCCGCCGGCCAGGGACGTGCCGGCCGGAGCCGGGCAGCGTGGGCCGCTGCGGGGAGATCGCTCGGCTCGACGGGGCCGCGGACCTGAATCCGATCAGGACCGGCCGGGAGCCGCGGACACCCGCCGAGCAGGCCCACACCCACCAGGCCGGTCCCACGGCCGACAGCCCCAGGGGAGTTCATGCCGCTTACACAGGACCAGCGCGAGGAGTTCCTCGCCGGTACGCATCCGGCGTCCGTCGCCGTCGACGACCGGGGTGGGCGGGGACCCCTCAACGTACCGATCTGGTACGCGTACCGGCCAGGCGGCGCGATCCGTGCCGTCACCGGGCGCGACAGCCGCAAGGCGCACCTGCTGGCGGCGGCCGGGCGCTGCTCGTTCCTGGTGCAGCGCGTCGAGCCCACGTACCGGTACGTCTCGGCGGAGGGCCCGGTGACGCTGCGCACGGCGACGGCCGGCGACCTGGAGGAGGTCGCCGGCCGCTATCTGCCCGCGGACGTGCTCGCCACGTACGTGGACAACACGTTCCGCAGCTACGGCCCCGAGGGTCTGGTCCTCGTCGAGCTGCATCCGGAGCACTGGCTGAGCGCGGACATCGGGGCGAACTGACACCTCGGGTGCGGTGGTTCAGCCTCCGTAGACGTCCTCCACGTAGCGGCCTTCGGCGACGAGCGCGGACAGCCACCGCTCGGCGGCGCTCTCGTCCGCGCCCTCGGTGCGGGCGCGGTACAGGTCGCGGAACGCGGCCCGTACGCCGGGTGCCATGCGGGCGCCGTCGCCGCACACGTACACGGTGGCGCCCGCGTCGAGCAGGTGCCAGACCTCCTGGCCATCGGCGGCGATCCGGTGCTGCACGAAGGCGTGTCCGTCGACGGGTGCGTCGCTGAACACGGGCCGCAGCGAGATCGTTCCGGCGGCGTCGGCGGCGCGCAGTTCGTCGGCGTGCAGGAAGTCCTTGTCCGGGTGGTCGCAGCCGAAGTAGAGGAGGGCGGCCGGGAGTCCGGTGCCGCGCTCGGCGACGGCGGCGCGGAACGGGGCGAGCCCGGTGCCCGCCGCGACCATGATGACGGGTCCGGGCGCGTCGGGCCGGATGCGGAAGGCGTCCCGGCAGGGCTGGATGCGGCCGAGGACGGTGTCGCCGGGCCGCAGTGCGGCCAGGTGGCCGGAACCAATACCCCGGAAGCGGCCGTTGCCGGAGGCGGCGGGCGCGTCGAGGACGGACACCATGAGGTCGACGTGGTCCGGCAGCAGGGCGGGGCTGGAGGAGACCGAGTAGTGACGGGGCCGCAACGGCGGCAGCAGCTCCAGGAGTTGACCCCAGCCGAGGGCGCCACGCAGCGCCGGGTGGCCCTCGATCAGCTCGACGAAGGTGCGCGGGTCGCCGTCCGGCAGGGCCTTCAGCGCGGCGGCCTCGGGCGGGCACGGGTTCGCCGCGGCCAGCACGGCGACGTCGGCGGCGCTCGGTCGGTGCTGCAACTCCACGTGATGGGTGAGAAGTTCACGGACCGTCAGGGGTCGGTCGACGGCCAGTCCGTCGCGGCGCGGCCGGGCGGCGCGGATGTCCAGAACCGCGTCGGGGTCGAGGCCGAGGGCCGCCGTCACCCGCGCCACGAGGGCCGGGTCCTGGGCGGGCAGCACGGTGAGATGGTCTCCGCTGCGGTACATGGTCCCGGCGGGCAGGGCGAGGCGCACGAACCGCTTGGTGCGGGGGTGGTCGGCGGCCGTGAGGTCGTACGCCTCGGTGACGGTGAGCGGCACGAGGCCGTGCCGGGCGGCGGCCGCGTCGAGCGGGCTTCCGGAGATCTCCCTGACCTCGTACGCGGCGGTGGGCGCGGGCCCGGCGTCGATGGCGTCGGGGTCGCCGTACCGCTCCAGGAGGGCGGCCCGCAGCCGGGCGGTGAAGGTGCGGACGGTGCCGTTCAGGTCCCCGGAGGCGTCGGCGGCGGCGCGCTCGCAGAGCCGCTCGGCGCCGCCCGCGGCGAGGCGCTCGTCGATCCGGGTGGGGACGTGCTGGTAGGTGGCCGCCCAGTTGCGGTCGCCGACGCCGAGGACGGCGTAGACCGTGCCGTCGTGCGCGTCCCGGTCGAGGGAGGCCACGAACTCGCGCGCGTCGTCGGTGGGTTGGCCGTTGTAGGAGGCGGCGACGACCACCACGGGGCGGTCCGTGGGCAGGCCGTCCGCGTAGGCGTCGAGGGGTGCGACGTCCGTGGCACAGCCGATCGCCGCGGCCTCGTCGGCGAGCCGGCCCGCCAGGTCGCGGCAGGTGCCGTAGTTGCTGCCGTGCAGGACCAGGGCGCGGGTGCCGGGGCGGACCCGGACCGGCAGCTCCGCGGTGTCGGCGTCCTGTTCGCCGCGGGCCGCGTGGCCGGGCAGGGCGCCGTGCCGGCGGTCGGCCGGGGTGCGCGGGGCGAGCGCGAGGGTGAACCCGTCCGGCTTCATGGTGAGGGTCTCCTTCACCGTGAGCCGGTAGTCGGCGTGGTCGTTCAGCCGGTAGCGGTGCACCAGCATGGCGAGCAGCATGGTCGCCTCGTGGAGCGCGAACTGCCTCCCGATACAAGCCCGTTCACCGGTGCCGAACGGTTTGAACGCGTGCGCGGACCGGGCCGCCTCGGCCTCGGGCGTGAACCGGCCGGGGTCGAAGCGCTCGGGGTTGTCGCCCCAGACGGGCTGCCGGTGCAGCATCGGCACGAGCACGGACACGCCCTGTCCGGCGCGGACCGGGATCCGGCCGCCGAGCAGGGTGTCCTCGCGGGCCTCGCGGCTGAACGCGGCGGCGGTGGGCCACAGCCGCAGCGCCTCGTTGAGGACCTGCCGGGTGTAGGTGAGCCGGCCGACCTCGTCGAAGTCGGGCTCCGGGTCCGCGGTGTCGCCCCACAGCGCGTCGACCTCGCGGCGCACGAGGTCGAGGACGGCCGGGTTCTTGGCCAGGTAGTACAGGGCGAAGGACATCGCGCCGGACGTCGTCTCGTGTCCGGCGATCAGGAACGTGATGACCTGGTTGCGGATGTTGGCGGTGTCCAGCGTGCCGCCGTCCCGGGGGTGATCGGCGGTGAGCATCAGGCCGAGCAGGTCGTCGGCGTGCTGCTCGCCGCCCCGTACGCGGGCGTTGATGACGTCGTCGACGACCTGCGCCAGATAGCCGGCGTCGTCGTGGAAGGCGGCGTCGACGGACGCGTAGTCGCCGCCGGGGGTGCGGGCGAGGCGCTTCATGCTCCATTCGAGGCAGCGGACCATCGACTCGACGAAGGGGTGCGGCTCGTCGCCGTCGAACGACCCGAAGTCGTAGCCGAACCCGGCGAGTCCGATGGTGTCGAGCGTCATCCGGGTCATGTCGCCCGGCACGTCGACGGGGCGTCCTGCGCGGGCCGCGCGGTCCCAGGTGTCGACGAGCCGGCGGGCCACCCGGTACATCACCGGGTGGTAGGTGCGCATCGAGCCGAGCGCGAAGGCGGGCATCAGGATGTCGTGGGCGCGGGCCCAGTTCGGTTCGTCGTTGTAGGCGGTGAACAGGCCGTCGGCGGCGAACGCGCGGACGTTCTCCAGGGCGGGCCCGATGTGCTTGGCGAACCGGGATTCGTCGGCGAGTTCGGTGACCAGGTCGAGGTCGGCGACGAACAGGGCGTCGCGGCCGTGCAGCCGGCGCACGAGGGCCGGGCCGTGCGTGCGCATCAGGCCCATGACCTGCTGCAGCGGAGCGGCGCCGGGACCGGTGGCGGAGATGTCGATGACCGGAGGACCGTCGGTGGGGGGCGACGGGAGCAGCGCGGAGTTGTGCATGGTGCGGCAACTGCCTTTCGCGGGTGGGGGGATCGGCAGCTCCCAGCTTGGTCCCGCTCCCCCGCCGGTCGGCGCAGCCGCACTACATGATTGTGTAGGGGCGACCGGCGCGGCGGGGTTGTGCGCGCGGGCCGTTCGTGGTGGCGCGGGGCGAAGGGGTGCGGCGGTGGACGCGGTGGTGTGGCGCAATCGCGCGATGGTGCTCTTCGACCGGATTCCGATGCCGGTCGCGGTCTGCGATCCGTACGGCATCGTGCGGCTCGCGAACGCCGCGCTGGCGGCCCAGTGGGGGACGACTCCGGGGCGGCTCAAGGGCCGCGACATGCTGGACCTGTTCCCGCCGCTGGACGCGGCGCAGGTCGACCGGATCGGGCAGGCGCTGAAGCTGCGTCGCCGCTCGCGCTACACGGTGTCGGTGACCTGGCAGGGCACCGACGGGACGCACCGGCGGGGCGAGTTGAGCGTCGGCCCGGTGAGCGACACCCCGGACGGGGTGCCCGATCTGCTGGTGATGCTGCGGGTGACCGGCGAGTCCGCGCCGCGTCCGGCCGCCGCCCGGACGCCGCTGCACCGCAACGAGGAGCGGATCCTGGCGCTGCTCGCCGCGGGCGCGACCACCGCGAGGGCGGCGCGCGAGACCGGTCTGACCACCGACGGCGTCACCTACCACCTGCGGCAGCTGTCCCGGCGGTGGGGCGCGGCGAACCGCACCGAACTGGTCGCCCGCGCCTATGCGTCGGGGATCCTGGAGCCCGGCGTGTGGCCGCCTCATGTCAGGTCGTCCATGCCGGGGACCGGGGCGCCGGACGGGAACCCGGCCGCGACGTAGGCGTCGTAGTACGCCTTCCACGGGACGGCCCCGTCGGGCTTCTCGCCCCGGTCGGCCGCGTCGAGGGCGGCCAGGCAGACCTCCCACCCCGCCGCGTTGCGCGCGGCGGCGTCGGCGCTCTCCAGGACGTTCGTGAGCGTGAGCCGGGTGGCGCCGTCGCCCGCCGGCGTCACGTCGAGGCGGAGCTCGTCGCCGCCCCAGCTGTACGCCAGGTGGTGCGGGGCGTCGGCGACGAGGACGGTGCCGGTCGACTCCGGCATGTTCGGGTCGTCGAAGAAGCGGATCGTGGCGCCGGGGACCAGCGCGTCGACGTCGAACGTCGAGGGGAACCAGTGCGCCAGCTCCGCCGGGTCGCTGGCGTACGCCCACACGCGCTCGACGGGCCGCTGGTAGGTGCGGCTCAGCCGGACGGCGGGTCGGCCGTCGTCCAGGGTGAGATGGCTGCCGGTGGTGGTCGTCATGCCCGTGCCTTCCCTCGCTGCGTCTGCTCTGTCCGGGTCCGAGCCTCTCACCGGCCACCGACAGTCGCCTCCGGCGTGGTGGTGCGCGGCGCGCGGGACGGGCAGGCTCGTAGACGCGCCACCCGGGTGCGCGCCCCGCGTCCGACTCTGGAAGGAGCCCCTGTGGACGACACCGAAGGCACGGCCGGTGAGGACCCGAACGCGGGCAACGCCGCGTACGGGAAGAAGAGCTTCAAGCGGTCCCGCAGCCACTTCGCCGACCGGATCACGGCCGACGCGGCGGACGGCTGGCCGGTGGAGGCGGGCCGGTACCGGCTCGTCGTCAGCCTCGCCTGTCCGTGGGCGAGCCGCGCCCTCGTCGTGCGGCGGCTCCTCGGCCTGGAGGACGCCCTGTCGCTGGCGGTCACCGACCCGATCCAGGACGACCGCAGCTGGCGCTTCACGCTCGATCCGGACGACCGCGACCCGGTGCTCGGCATCCGCTACCTCAGCGAGGCGTACGACGCCCGGGAGACCGGCTACCCGGGCGGGGTGAGCGTGCCCGCGATCGTCGACGTGCCGTCCGGCAAGCTCGTCACGAACGACTTCCAGCAGCTCACGCTCGACCTGGAGACCGAGTGGACTGCGCTGCACCGGCCCGGCGCGCCCGACCTCTACCCGGAGCCGCTGCGCGCGGAGATCGACGAGGTCATGGAGGGCGTGTACCGGGACGTGAACAACGGCGTGTACCGGGCCGGGTTCGCGACGAAGCAGAGCGAGTACGAGGACGCGTACCGCGATGTGTTCGCACGGCTCGACACGGTGTCGGAGCGCCTGGCAAGGCAGCGCTACCTCGTCGGGGACACCATCACCGAGGCCGACGTCCGCCTCTTCACGACCCTCGTCCGGTTCGACGCGGTCTACCACGGCCACTTCAAGTGCAACCGGAACAAGCTGACCGAGGCCCCGGTGCTGTGGGCGTACGCCCGGGACCTGTTCCAGACGCCCGGCTTCGGCGACACCGTCGACTTCGACCACATCAAGCGGCACTACTACGAGGTGCACCGCGGCATCAACCCGACGGGCATCGTGCCGCTCGGCCCCGATCCGGCGGGCTGGCTGACCCCGCACGGGCGGGAGCGGCTGGGCGGCAGACCGTTCGGTGACGGCACGCCGCCGGCGGCTCGGTAGGGTCGGGGCGTACCTCCCGACCGGTCACGGAGTCGCCATGTCCCGCCCCCACGTGCTGTTGTCCGCCGCCGTCTCGCTCGACGGGTGCCTCGACGACACCGGTCCCGAGCGGCTGCTGCTGTCGGGCGCGGCGGACTTCGACCGGGTCGACGCGGTGCGGGCGGCGCACGACGCGATCCTCGTCGGGGCGGGGACGCTGCGCGCGGACCGGCCGCGGCTGCTGGTCAACTCGGCGGAGCGGCGCGCCAAGCGGGTCGCGGACGGGCTGCCCGCGTATCCGCTGAAGGTGACGGTCAGCGCGTCCGGCGACCTCGATCCGGGTGACCCGTTCTGGACGACGGGCGGCGCGCGGCTCGTGTACACGACGGACTCGGGCGCGCCGCTCGCCCGGGAGCGGGTGGGCGCGGTGGCCGACGTCGTGGCCCTCGGCCCGGCCGTCGACTGGGCCGGTCTGCTCGACGACCTGGGCGCGCGGGGGGTGCACCGGCTGATGGTCGAGGGCGGGGCGCGGGTGCACACGCAGCTGCTGCAGCTCGGCCTCGCGGACGAACTGCGGCTCGCGGTCGCGCCGTTGGTGGTCGGCGAGCCGGACGCGCCGCGCCTGTTCGGGCCCGGCGCGTATCCGGGCGGCCCGCGCAGCCGGATGCGGGTCCTGGACACGGAGCGGGTCGGCGACGTCGTCGTGACGCGGTACGCGCCGACGGTGCCCGGCACCACGGGCGCGGCCACCGCCGCGGACCGGCACTGGCTGCGGCTCGCCTGCGACCTGGCCGCGGACTGCCCGCCGTCCCGGACCGCCTTCAGCGTGGGCGCGGTGATCGTGGCGGCCGACGGCACGGAGCTCGCGCGGGGGCACTCCCGGGAGGCGGGCGACCCGGTCGTGCACGCCGAGGAAGCGGCGCTCGCCAAGCTGCCGGCGGACGAGCCGCGCCTCGCGACGGCGACGGTCTACAGCAGCCTGGAGCCGTGTGCCCGCCGGGCGTCCCGGCCGAAGCCGTGCGCGCGGCTGATCGTGGACGCGGGTGTCCGCCGGGTGGTGACGGCGTGGCGGGAGCCCGACACGTTCGTGCCGGGCGCGGACGGCATCGGGGTGCTGGCGCAGGCGGGCGTCGTCGTCGCGGAGGTCCCGGAGCTCGCCGAGGCGGCCGTGCGCCCCAACGCGCACCTGGTCACCACGGGGACACATGAGGGATGAACCCGGGCGGTGCGCTTCTCCGGCAGCCGGCCCTCGCTCGCGACGCACAACCTGATCATGGGCACCGCGATCGCCCTCGGCCTCATGCGCACGGGCTCGGCGGCGAAGAGCGCTCGCGAGACCCGGACGCAGGAACGGATGGCGGAACGGAGTCGGTCGACGACGGCCCGCGGGCGTCCGCCCCGGGCCGTCGCCCGGGTCCGCCGCGCTGCACCACCACGACGGCCGCGAGGCCGAGTCCGAGACCGAGCACGGTCCGTACGCCGAACGGCTCGCCGAACATCAGCGCTCCCCACACCGCGGTCACCGGCGCCATGAGGAACATCAGGGTGTTGACCTGGGTCAGCCCGCGCCGGCGCAGCACGAGCCAGTACAGGCCGTAGCCGCCGAACGTCGACAGGCCCACCAGCCAGGCGATGGCCAGCCAGAAGGAGGGCGCGGCGGGCGGCGCGACCCCGCCGACGAGGACGGCCAGGCCGGTGAAGACGACGGCGCTGGTGGCGCAGTGCACGGTCAGCGCGGCCAGCGGTTCGACGCGGGTGGGCGAGCGGCTCTCCACGAACGTGGCCGCGACCAGCGACAGCATGCCGAGGAACGGGATCGCGTACGCCCACCAGGCCACACCCGTGACCGCCGCCGCGTCGGCGGTGGTGACGACGGCGACCCCGGCCACGCCGAGGCAGAGGCCGAGCCACTGGCGGGCGGTGACGTACTGCCGCAGCAACGGTCCGGCGAGTGCGCCCGCGACGAGCGGCTGGGTGCCGTCGATGAGCGCGGTCGTGCCGCTGGAGACGCCGAGCTGGATGGCGTAGTAGACGGTCAGCAGGTATCCGCTCTGCGAGAGGGCGCCGACGACGGCCTGCCGCCCCAGGTCGCGTGCCGACAGGGTGCGCAGACAGGTGCGGCCCGCGACAGCCACGAGTACGAGCGCGAGCGGCAGGAACCGCCACATGAGCGTGGTCACGGCACTGGCCTCGCCGGCGCCGAGCTTGGCTCCGATGAAGCCGGAGCTCCAGGTCACGACGAAGCCGACGGACAGCAGGACGTTCATGGTGCGGCCACCACCTCGGGGCACCTCGGGTATACAGATCTGTCTACATGACCTCACTATACAGATCGGTTTACTCTGGGAGTATGCGTACGACGACGAGCTCAGCCCCGCCGGCCGTCGAGCCGGACCGCCCCGACCTCACCCCGGCCGCGCGCCGCGTCCTGGAGACGGCGTCACGGCTGTTCTACGAGCGCGGCATCCACGCCGTGGGCGTGGACCTGATCGCGGCGGAGGCGGGCGTCACGAAGAAGACGCTCTACGACCGGTTCGGCTCCAAGGAGCAGATCGTCGTCGACTACCTGGCCACCCGGGACGCCCGCTGGCGCGCCTACCTCGCCGCTCATCACGATCCGGCCGGGCTCTCCCCCGTCGACCGGGTGCTGGCGGTCTTCGACGCCTCCCGGGAGTGGACGGCCGAGCACAGCGGCAAGGGCTGCAGCATGGTCAACGCGCACGCCGAGATCAGCGATCCCGCCCACCCCGCGTACGCGGTGATCACCGGGCAGAAGCAGTGGATGCTGGAGCTGTTCACCCGCCTGGCGCAGGACGTGTCACCGGACGCGGCACGGGAGTTGGGCCGTTCGCTGATGCTGCTGCACGAGGGCGCGCTGGTGTCGGACGGGCTCGACGTGTTCCCCGACGCCTTCGGCCGGGCGCGGCGCCTCGCGGCGTTCCTCCTGTCGGCCGCCCAGGAGCTCCGATGACGTGGGACGCGGCCGGACCCGGTGTACTGCGGCTGCCCTCCGGACGGCTGGTGCGAGGGCGCGGACTGCGCCGACCGCTGCCGCCCGGCCCGTCCCCCGCGTACGGGATCTACCTCCTGGGATCCCCGCCGCCGCCCACCGACTGGGAGTCGGCCTGGCTGCGCTGGCCGGACTTCCGGCTGCCGGCCGACGCGGCGCTCGCCCGCACGGTGCTGGACCAGGCGTGGCGGCGGTGCGCCGACGAGCGGGTGGAGCTGGCGTGCGCCGGCGGGCGCGGCAGGACCGGGACGGCGCTCGCGTGCCTCGCGGTCCTGGACGGCGTGCCGGCGCCGGAGGCGGTCGCGTACGTGCGCGAGCACTACGACCGGCACGCCGTGGAGACGCCCTGGCAGAAGCGGTACGTGCGCCGGTTCACCCGTGCGGGAAATTGAGTTGCGCGGGCCGGTGACCCGCTGCGCACCATAGGCGGGTCACAGCCCTCGCCGGAGCAGGAGAACGGAATGCGCCGATTCCTCGAAGCAGTTCAGCGACCCCGCCGGACCATCGTTTTCGAGGACTCGACCATCCATGCAGACCCCGCAGGCACGCACGACCCTGAACATCGGCATTCTCGCCCACGTCGACGCCGGTAAGACCAGCCTCACCGAGCGGCTCCTGTTCGACACGGGGGCCATCGACCGGCTCGGCAGCGTCGACGGCGGCGACACCCGTACCGACACCGGCGCGATCGAGCGGCAGCGCGGCATCACGATCCGCACGGCCGTCGCCGCGTTCACCGTCGGCGACACCCAGATCAACCTCATCGACACCCCCGGCCACTCCGACTTCATCGCCGAGGTCGAGCGGGCCCTCGACGTGCTCGACGGGGCCGTCCTGCTGATCTCCGCGGTGGAGGGCGTGCAGGCGCAGACGCGCGTGCTGCTCAAGACGCTGCGGCGACTCGGGCTGCCCACGCTCGTGTTCGTGAACAAGATCGACCGGGCGGGCGCCCGGGTCGCTCCGCTGCTCGACGACATCCGGCGCAGGCTCACCCCGCACGTGGTGCCGCTCGCCGACGTACGGGGCGCGGGCACGCCGGACGCCACGGTCCTGCCGCGCCCGCTGGACGCGTCGGCCGCGCAGACCCTCGCCGAGGTGGACGACTCGATCCTCGCGGCCCTGGTCGACGGTCCTGCGCCGGACACCGCCACGGTGCGGGCCGCGCTGACCGCGCGGACCGCCGACGGGGCGGTCCACCCGGTCCTGTTCGGTTCCGCCATCGGCGGGCAGGGCGTCAGCCAACTCATCGACGCGGTACGGGAGTTCGTGCCGCCCGCCGGGAAGGCGGACGCCTCGGCTCTGCCGTCCGGAACCGTGTTCGCGGTGCGGCGCGGACCCGCGGGCGAGCGGATCGGCTCCCTGCGCCTGTACGACGGCGAGGTGCGGGCCCGGCAGAAGACGACGTTCCTGCGCCGGGACGCCGAGGGCGGGACGGAGCGGATCGCCGGGCGGATCACCGGAATGCGGGTCGTCGGTGCCGGTGGTGACGTCGCGGGGCCCGGCCAGATCGCCGAGGTGCGCGGCGTCGCGGGCCTCCGCGTGGGCGACCGACTCGGCGAACTCCGCGACGGGCGCGCCCGGTTCGCACCGCCGACCCTGGAGACGGTGGCCCGGGCGGTGCGCCCCGGCCAGGGTGCCGCACTGCGCGCCGCCCTCCTCGAACTCGCCGACCAGGACCCACTGATCCACGCCCGGCCGGCGTCCGACGGCGCGACGTCGCTCCTCCTCTACGGGGAGGTGCAGAAGGAGGTCGTCGCGGCCACGCTCGCCGACGAGTTCGGCATCGACGCCGTCTTCGAACCGACCCGCGTCCGCTGCGTGGAGCGGCCCGTGGGGACGGGGGAGGCGGTCGAGGAGATGGGCCGGCACAGCGTGACCGGGCTGCCCGCGACGGTCGGCCTGCGCGTCGGTCCCGGCCCGCACGGCTCGGGCCGCGTCTTCTCCTACGAGACCGAACTGGGCGCGCTCCCCCGGGCGTTCCACCAGGCGATCGAGGACACGGTGCACGCCACGCTGGCCGGGGCCGGCGGCCCGGCTGGCTGGCCGGTGACGGACTGTCACGTCACCCTGATCCGCTCGGGGTTCGATTCGCCGGTCAGCGTGGCGGGTGACTTCCGCACCGTGACCGCGATGGTGCTGCGGCAGGCGGTGGAGCGGGCCGGGACGCAGGTCTACGAGCCGGTCCACGCCTTCGAGGTGGAGGTGCCCCTGGACGCGCTCGCGCCAGTGACCGCCCATCTCGCCTCCCTGGGCGCCGAGTTCGGGGAGACGACCGGCGGCACCGAGTCGTGGGTGGTCACCGGGGAGCTGACGGCACGCCGGGTGCGCGAGGTGGAACTGGCGCTGCCGGGGCTCACGCGCGGCGAGGGGGTGTGGTGGTCCCGGGTGTCGGGTGACCGGCCCGTGCGGGCACCGGGGTCGCTGCCGAAGGCGTGATCAGCGGATACGGTGGAACCCGACCTCCATGGGAAGGAGGTTTCCCTCATGAGGTCGAGGGCTCTTCTGTTGCCCCGGTGGGCAAAAGCCGTGGTGGTGCTCGTCGTCGTGCTGGCGCTGGTCTTCACCGGACTGCGTCTGCTGAACAGGCTCGACGGCGTCTTCGGCACCGAGACGCACGACCGGTCGGGACCCGCGCTGCTCAAGTCGGTGCGGGATCTGAGCCGTTACGACGCGGCGTCCGGGAACTTCCAGGTCGTGGTCGACCTGGAGAAGGACTCCAAGTATCTGCCGGACGCGATCCGCGGGACCCGGACCCTGTACGTCGGGGCCGGTTCGGTGGACGCGTACGTGGATCTCGGGAAGGTCGACGACGGGGACGTGCGGGTGAACGGCGACCGCACGTCGGCGACGCTGCGGCTGCCGCACGCGCGGCTCGCGCGTCCCGCGCTCGACACCGGGCGTTCCTACGCCGTGTCGAAGCAGCGCGGGCTGCTCGACCGGCTCGGCGACCTGTTCTCGGACAATCCGAACGACGAGCGTGCGGTGCGGGAGCTCGCCGCACGGCACATCGGCGAGGCCGCGCGGGACAGCGATCTGACCGGCCGGGCCGAGCGCAACACCACCGAGATGCTCCGGGGGCTGCTGAAGTCCCTCGGGTTCGAGAAGGTGCGGGTGTCGTACGAAGCCGCCTGACCCGGGCGGTGCGGGAGACTGCGCCTGCCGGTCCGCTAGCCGCGGCCCGTCAGGCGCAGTTCCACGACGTGCTCCTGGTCGCCGGGGGTGGCGGAGGTCTCCGTCACCTCGAACGCCGCGTCGAGCGTCGCGCGGAGGTGGTCCAGGGCGTCGTGGCCGCCCTGGAGGTCCGCCGTGACGGGGGCCGTCAACAGGGCCGGCGCGGGGCGGGGGGCCTCGGGTGTGACGTCGACCGTCGCGAGCCAGACCGTCGCGTCCTCGGCGGGCCGGTCGTCGGGGCCGCGGTCCGTCTCGTACGCCGCGCAGAGCACCGCGAAGACCGTCGCGGCGTCCTGTGCGGCGCAAGCGCTGAGTGTCACGCCCACCGCGGTGGGCCCGTAGCCGTGCACGGGGGTGGTGCTGCGGGTGTGGTCGGTCATGGCGGAGCCCCTCTCCGAAGCGGTGCCGGGTCCGAGCCGGGTACCGGCCGCGCGGGGCCCCAAACCCCGACGTCAGCGGTGGGTGCGGGTGCCGATGACCACGGTCGCGTACAGGTCGTCGTCCTCGATCACCCGGGCGGCGAGACCGGCGGCGCGGACGGCCGCCTCCGCGTCGGCCGCCTGGCGTTCGCTGGTCTCCACGAAGAGGTGACCGCCCGGCGCGAGCCAGTCGGGCGCCCCGGCCGCCACCCGCCGCAGCACGTCGAGGCCGTCGGCCCCGCCGTCGAGCGCCATGCGCCGCTCGTGGTCGCGGGCCTCGGGCGGCAGCAGCGGCACGTCGTCCGTCGGGACGTAGGGGCCGTTCGCGATCAGGATGTCGACCCGGCCCCTGAGCTCCGCCGGCAGCGGGTCGTACAGATCGCCCTCGTGGACCCGGCCGCCGCGCTGTTCGACGTTGCGGCGGGCGCAGCGCACGGCGGCCGGGTCGAGGTCGGCGGCGTGCAGGGCGGCGGGGCGGCGGTCGGCGAGCACGGCGGCGACCGCGCCCGTGCCGCAGCACAGGTCGACGACGACCGCGTCGGGCGGGGTCAGTGCCGCGGCCCTGCGGGCCAGGAACTCGGTGCGGCGGCGCGGCACGAACACCCCGTCGTCCACCACGATCCGCAGCTCGCAGAACTCGGCCCAGCCGACGACGTGTTCCAGCGGCAGTCCGGCGGTGCGGCGCTCGACGAACGCGGCCAGTTCGGCGGCGTCACGGGCGGTGGACAGCAGGATGCGGGCCTCGTCCTCGGCGAACACGCAGCCGGCGGCGCGCAGGGCCACCACGACCTCGGCGAACGACAACAGGGGGGACGGGCCGGACGGCAGTGACGGACTCGAAGGAAGCGACATGTTCGGGGAGACCTCTCGGTACACCTGGGGGGCTCCCGGTCGCCGTACGGCCGCCGTCCCGCTCAGACCGAGCGGACGGGAAGCGCGACGGAAGAAGGGAGCTCCCGACCTGACACAGCGGTGATCGGACTCACCTCCTCGTTCCTCGTGGCGCTGTTGGGCCCGGTCACAGTACCGCACGGGACACCGCGTCCGAATCCCGCCAGCACCCGGTGCCGCGCGCGACCAATCTGGAGTCATGAACAGGAACGGGACCACGGAAGACACCACCCGCACGGCCGCCGGCACGCCCGCCGATCTGCTGTACGCCACGCTCCCCGGCCCCCTGGGCGACATGCTCCTGGTCGGCACGGAGTCGGAGCGGGTGCCCGGCGGTACGGCGCTCGTGTCGCTGTCGCTGCCCGGTCAGCGCGGGCGGGCCGGCGTCCGCGCCGGTTGGCGGCACGCGCCGGACGCCTTCGGCCCGGCCGCCCGGCAGTTGGCGGAGTACTTCGACGGCCGCCGCACCGTCTTCGACCTGGCCTTTGCCCCGAGCGGCGACGCCTTCGAGCGCCGGGTGTGGGACGCCCTGGAGTCGGTGCCGTACGGCAGGACGACCACGTACGGCGCCCTGGCCGAGCGGCTCGGCGTCCCCCGCGGCGAGGTGCGCGAGCTCGGCGCGGCGATCGGCCGCAATCCGCTGCTGATCGTGCGCCCCTGCCACCGCGTCATCGGCGCCGACGGCACCCTCAAGGGCTATGCGGCCGGAGTCGCCCGCAAGGAACAGCTGCTGGTGCTCGAAGGCGCCCTGCAGCCACCACTCCCCCTGCCCTGAACCGAAGACGCAGCCGACTGCCGACGGCCGGGCCACCTCGCGTACGGAATCCAGAACAGGAACAGGACCGCACCCATGACCAGCATCGCGACCACCACCCCCGCACTGCGGCGGATCGCCGCCGTCGACTGGGCCGAACTCACCGCCGAACTCGACGAGTTCGGCAGCGCCCTGACCCCGCGGCCGGTGCTCACGCCCGCCGAGTGCCGGTCCGTCAGCGCGCTCTACGACGACGTGGCGCGGTTCCGGTCGACGATCGACATGGCCAGGTACCGGTTCGGCCGGGGCCAGTACCGCTACTTCGACCATCCGCTGCCCGACCTCGTGCGCGAGCTGCGCGCGGCCTTCTATCCGCGGCTGCTGCCGATCGCGCGGGACTGGGCGCGGCGCCTGAACCGGCCCGCGCCGTGGCCGGACACCCTCGACGCGTGGCTGGAGCGCTGCCGCGCGGCGGGGCAGACCCGGCCGACCCCGATCCTGCTGCGCTACGGCGCCGGGGACTGGAACGCGCTGCACCGGGACCTGTACGGCGAGCTGGTGTTCCCGCTGCAGGTCGTGATCGGTCTGGACGAGCCGGGCACCGACTACCGCGGCGGCGAGTTCCTGATGACCGAGCAGCGGGCGCGCGCCCAGTCGCGGGGTTTCTCGACGACGCTGCTCCAGGGGCACGCGCTGGTGTTCACCACCCGTGACCGTCCGGTGCGTTCGGTGCGCGGCTGGGCGAACGGTCCGATGCGGCACGGTGTGAGCACGGTGCGCTCCGGACGCCGCCACACGCTGGGGCTGGTCTTCCACGACGCCGAGTGATCCGCACCCGGACCAGCGGGAGGCCGGGATCCTCGACCGCGACCTCCCGACGGGCATATCGTGGAATATCTGGATGACTCGGACATCTGGGGGTCGCCATGGTCCAGGAACTGGTGCTGGCGGGCGCGGGGGTGGTCTCCGCCTGCCTGGTGTACGTGGCGGCGGCGGCCCGCGTCGTGAAGCAGTACGAGCGGGGCGTCGTGCTCCGGCTGGGGCGGCTGTCCGGCGGGGTGCGCGAACCGGGATTCACGCTCGTCGTGCCGGGGGTCGACCGGCTGCGCAAGGTGAACATGCAGATCGTGACGATGCCGGTGCCCGCGCAGGAGGGCATCACGCGGGACAACGTCACGGTGCGGGTGGACGCGGTCGTCTACTTCAAGGTCGTGGATCCGGCTAACGCGGTGATCCAGGTCGAGGACTACCGGTTCGCGGTCTCGCAGATGGCGCAGACGTCGCTGCGCTCCATCATCGGCAAGAGCGATCTCGACGACCTGCTGTCCAACCGGGAGAAGCTCAACCAGGGGCTTGAGCTGATGATCGACAGTCCGGCCGTGGGCTGGGGCGTGCAGATCGACCGGGTCGAGATCAAGGACGTCTCCCTGCCCGAGTCGATGAAGCGGTCGATGGCGCGGCAGGCGGAGGCGGACCGGGAGCGGCGGGCGCGGGTGATCAACGCGGACGCGGAGCTGCAGGCCTCGAAGAAACTGGCCGAGGCGGCCGGGGTGATGTCGGAGCAGCCGGCCGCGCTGCAACTGCGGCTGCTGCAGACCGTGGTGGCGGTCGCCGCAGAGAAGAACTCGACCCTGGTACTGCCCTTCCCCGTGGAGCTGCTGCGCTTCCTGGAGCGGGCGCAGCAGCCGCCGCCCACCGCCTGACCGTCGGGTAGCGTCACCCGCAACCGGCAGGCGGGAGACGGCCATGGACCAGGGGCACGACGACACCGGGCGGGCCGCGCGGCGGTTCGTCGCCGCGTGGGAGGCGGGGTGGGCGGGGCACGACGTGGACGCGCTGCTCACGCTCTACGCGGAGGACTGCGTGCACCGGTCCATGCCGTTCCGCGCACCGCACCGGGGCCGGGCGGCGCTGGGCGAGTACCTGCGCTGGTCGTTCGTGGACGAGCGGCCGGTCGACGTGCGGTTCGGCGAACCGGTGGTGGGTCCCGGCGGGGTCGCGGTCGCCGAGTTCCGGGTGCTCGCCGAGGAGGACGGCCGGCCGACGACGCTGGCCGGGTGCGTGTTCGTACGGTTCGACGACGCCGGGCTCGCCGTGGAGACGCGGGACTACTGGCACACCGCCGACGGGCACCGGGAGCCGGAGGGCGGGCTGTTCCTGACGCCCCGCGCGGGCTGAGGCGTCACGCCGTGGACCGGCGCAGGGCCCGGTCCGTCACTGTCAGGGCGACGAGCAGGACGCCGAGGACGACCGAGACGCCCGCCATCAGGTGCAGTCCCGCGTCGTCGGCCCGCTGCCCGTAGGCGAGGGCGATCAGGCTGGACGCGGTGATCGCGCCGATGTACTGGGCGGTGCGCTGGAGGCCGGCCGCGGCGCCGATGTCGGCGGCGGGCGCGTACTCCTGGACCGCGGCCTGGTTGCTGGTGCCGATCAGCCCCTGCGGGATGCCGAAGCAGGCGCCGGCCAGCAGGAGGACGCCGAGCGGGGTGCTTCCCGACACCAGGGTGAGCAGCCCCGCGCCCGCGGTGAGCAGCACGCAGGCGACGGTGAGCGGTGCGCGGATGCCCCGGGTGCGGGCACCGAGCAGCGAGCAGACCAGGGCGGCCACGGACATCGGCAGCATCAGCAGTCCGGTGTGCCCGGAGGAGTAGCCGCGCCCCTCCTCCAGCCACTGCGTGAAGCCGTACATGACGATGTAGATGAGCAGATAGCTCAGGCCGTGGCGGAGGTAGGTGCGGGCGAGCGGGCCGTTCGCGGCGAGCATCCGCACGTCGATGAACGGGGCCGCGCAGCGCAGCTGCCACCACAGCAGTCCCGCCGCGAGCACCCCGAACGGGGCGAGCAGCCACCACAGGGGGTGCGACAGGTCCAGGAGGAAGAACACGAGGACGGTCAGGGCGGTGGCGAAGAGGCTGATGCCCTGGACGTCGAGCGCGAGCCGCGGCGCGGGGTCCGCTCCGGTGCGGCGGGGCGGGTCGGCGGGGATCCAGACCAGGGCGCAGACGAACGCGACGACGGCGACCGGCACGTTGACGGCGAAGATGCCGCGCCAGCCGACGACCGTGACGAGCAGTCCGCCGAGGGTCGGGCCGACGGCGGCGCTGCCGAGCGCCGCGAAGGAGAGACGGGCCATGACCGGCCGGGGCGGGCGGCGCCCCACACGGTGGCCCTCGTCGCGCAGCACCGCCATGGCGGCCGGGTAGGCGGCGGAGGTGCCGATCCCGAGCAGCAGCCGCGAGACGACGAGCCAGCCGAACGCGGGGGCGAGGGCGCCGACGACTCCGGAGGCGCAGACCACGACGAGGCCGGCGAGGAAGACGCGGCGGGGGCCGATCGCGTCGGCGAGTTTGCCGAGGACGGGCTGGGCGACGGCGCTCGCGAGGTAGAGGACGGATATCAGCCAGGCCGTGTCGGCGGCGCCGATCCCGAAGTGGTGCCCGATCGCCACCAGGGCGGTGGAGATCATCGTGGTGTTGAGCGGGTTCAGGAGCGAGCCGAGCAGCAGCGGGGCGGTGAGCCGGACGCTGAATCCGGTCCGCGCGGGCGACTGCGCGACCAGGGTCGCCGTGTCGCCCGCGTCACCGGTCACTTCTGCACCAGCCGTTCCAGGAGCGCGGCTGCTTCGGCGACGGTGCGGCGCTCGTCCGCGTCGAGTTCCGACGCGAGGGCCTGGGCGAGCCAGCCGTGCTTGGCGGCCCGGACCGAGGCGAGGGTGGCGCGCCCGCTGTCGGTGATCGACATGACGGACTGCCGGCCGTCGGCCGGGTCGGGGCTGCGGGCCACGAAGCCCTGCTCCTCCAGGGCGCCGAGCGTGAGGCGCATGGACTGCGGCCGGACGTACTCGGAGCGGGCGAGGGCGGCCGTGGTGGCCGGGCCCTCGGTGTCGAGGCGGGCGAGGACCGTGCGCTGGGTCGGGGTGAGCAGACTGTCCGGCGACGCGGTGCGCAGCCGCCGCGAGAGCCGTCCGACGACGGTGGCGAGATCGGCGGCGATCCGCTCGGTGGGCGGCTCGGCGGCCGCGTGTCCCTGCGTTCCTGGCATGGCTCCACCGTACGAGTTCGACAGGAAGCCTTGCAAGTTTTCCTTACGACCTCGTAGTGCCGGACGGCCTCAGGAGGCGATCGCCCCCAGCAGCGCCCGGGCGCACAGGTCCCGCACCTGCTCCCTCGTGAGCTCCGGCTCGTCCAGCCAGTCCAGGCAGACGGCGACGAGGAAGGCCAGCCAGCCGCGCACGGCCAGCCGGAGGGCGGGCCCCTCGGGGAGCCGGCCGACGGTCTGCGGGTCGGCGGCGAGGGCGGCCATGATCTGCTCCTCGTGCGCGGCGAGGCCCTCCCGGTACACGGCGCGCACGGTCGGGTCGCCCGCCGCCTCGGCGCGGTGGAAGGCCCGGAACCCGTGCGCGTGCGCGGCGACGTACTCCAGGAAGGTGTCGAGCCCGGTACCGAGCTGGTCGCGGACCGGAATGCCGGGGACCGCGGCGGTCAGCCGGAGCATCCGCTCGCTCTCGCGGCGCACGACGGCGGCGAAGAAGTCCCGCTTCGTCGGGAAGTAGTGGTACAGCAGCCCGCGCGAGACGCCCGCGATCTCGGCGACCTGCTCGATCCACACGTCGTCGTACGGGTCCTGGGCGAACAGCCGGGCGCCCACGGACAGGAGCTGTTCCCGCCGCTCCTGCGTACTCAGCCTGCGCCGGGTCCGTTCCCCCGCCGCCCGCACTCCCCCGCGCTCCGCATCCATGGCCGCACCTTACTGGGGTTCCCCCGCTTACTTGACGTGAGTTCAACAACAGGCCCAGACTGTGGCGCATTATTGAATCCACGTCCAACAAGGTGTTCCGGCGGGCCGAACGAGCCGGTGGCGCAAGGGAGATGGGCACGATGGCGCAGGTGACGGAGACGGCGGGCAGTGCCCTGCCGCGGGGCTTTCGCAGTGCCGAGCAGGGCTGGCCGCGCCTGGACCGGATCCCGCACCCGCCGCGCCGGGTGCCGCTGATCGGCGACGTCGTCGGCACCAACGTCCGCACACCGGTGCAGGACTCGATGCGGATCGCCGCCGAGCTCGGGCCGATCTTCCGCCGCAAGGGGTTCGGCAAGGAGATCGTCTTCGTCTGGGGCGCGGACCTCGCCGCGGAGCTCGCCGACGAGTCGCGGTTCGCCAAGCACGTCGGGCTCGGGGTGGCCAACCTGCGGCCCGTGGCGGGCGACGGCCTGTTCACCGCGTACAACCACGAGCCCAACTGGCAGCTGGCGCACGACATCCTGGCTCCCGGTTTCAGCCGCGAGGCGATGGAGGGCTACCACCCGCTGATGCTCGACGTGGCCGGACAGCTGATGTCCGCGTGGGACGCCGGCGAGGCGGCCGGGCGGGCGGTGGACGTGCCGGGCGACATGACGAAGCTGACCCTGGAGACGATCGCGCGGACCGGGTTCGGGCACGACTTCCAGTCGTTCGAGCGCGAGCAGCTGCACCCCTTCGTGACGGCGATGGTGGGCGCGCTGTCGTTCGCGCAGCGCCGGAACGTCGTGCCGCCGCTGCTGTCGGGCCTGCTGCGGGGCGCGGAGAAGCGGAACGCGGCCGACCGCGCCTATCTGAACCGCACCGTCGACGAGGTGATCGCCGCCCGGCGCGCCGCGGGCGACGGCCCCGGCGACCTGCTCGACCGGATGCTGGAGGTGGCCCACCCGGAGACCGGTGAGCGGCTCGCGCCGGAGAACATCCGCCGCCAGGTGATCACCTTCCTGGTGGCGGGCCACGAGACGACCTCGGGCGCGCTCTCCTTCGCCCTGCACTACCTCGCGCAGCACCGGGACGTCCTGGCGAAGGCCCAGGAGGAGGTCGACCGGGTCTGGGGCGACGCGCCCGTGCCCGCCTACGAGCAGGTCGCCAAACTGCGCTATCTGCGGCGGGTGCTGGACGAGTCGCTGAGGCTGTGGCCGACGGCGCCCGCGTTCGCCCGCGAGGCCGTCGCCGACACCACGCTGGGCGGGGTGCACCCGATGCGGCGCGGGGCGTGGACGCTCGTCCTGACCACGATGCTGCACCGCGATCCCGCGGCGTGGGGCGACGACCCCGAGGCGTTCGACCCGGAACGGTTCACGCCGCAAGCCGTGCGGGCCCGCCCAGGACACGTCTTCAAGCCGTGGGGCACGGGCGCCCGCGCCTGCATCGGCCGCCAGTTCGCCCTGCACGAGGCCACCTTGGTGCTCGGCCTGCTGCTCCGCCGCTACGACCTGTCCGCCGAGCCCGGCTACCAGCTGCGGATCGCCGAGCGGCTGACGCTGATGCCGCGCGGACTGCGGCTGCACCTCACCCGTCGCTGAACCACGGCCGACGGCCGGGGCGCACCTCGTAGGGTGCGTCAATGAGTGAGGGATGCAAGGACATCGGCGGGGCGGGCGGCCCCGACCCGGGCAGGCCCGAACTGCGCGGCCCGCTGCGCTACCTCTGGTGGCTGGTCGGCCGGCAGAAGGCGCGGGTGGCGCGCGGATCACTGTTCGGCACCGCGTGGATGGTGGGACTCACCCTGCCCTCGTACGTCCTGTCGCGCGCGATCGACGACGGGCTGACGGCCGGCGACTCCTCCGCCCTCTACGGGTGGTGCGGTGTGCTGCTCGCCGTCGGCGCGGTCAACGCGTGGCTGGCCATCATGCGGCACCGGACGATGACCCTGGTGCGGCTCGACGCCACGTTCCGCACGAACCGGCTCGTCACCCGGCACGCGACCCGGCTCGGGGCGGTGCTGCCCCGCCGGGTGGCGGCCGGTGAGGTGCTCACCATCGGGATCGGCGACGTCCAGCGCATCAGCCAGGCCCTGACGATCGCCGGCCCCGGCGTCGGCGCACTGGTGGCGTACGCGGTGGTCGCCGGGCTGCTGCTGTCCATCTCCGGGCTGCTGGCCGCGGTGATCCTGCTGGGCGTGCCGCTCATGGCGGGCGTGCTGGGTCCGCTCCTCACGCGGCTGCAGGGCGCCGAGACGGGCTACCGGCAGCAGCAGGGCGTGCTCGCGGCGCGGCTCGCGGACCTCGCGGGCGGGCTCGGGGTGCTGGCCGGGCTCGGCGGCAAGGACCTCTGCGCGCGGCGACTGCGCGCGGACACCGGACGGTTGCGGGACGAGGGCTACCGGGTGGCGCGCGTGGTCAGCTGGGTGCAGGCCCTCGCGGTCGGTCTGCCCGCCCTGTTCCTCGCCTGCGTGACCTGGCTCGCGGCCCGGATGGCCGCCCGTGGCGAGCTGTCCGTGGGCGAACTGGTCGCGGTCTACGGGTACGTGGCGATGCTGGTGCTCCCCGTGCAGTTCTTCATCGAGGGCGGCTACGACCTGGGCCGCGGCCTGGTCGCGGCGCGCCGGGTGCTGCGGTTCCTGTCGCTCGCGCCGGAGACCGGCGGCCACCGCTCCCCCGTGCCAGGACCGGCCGCGGGCGCGGCCCTGCACGACCCGGTGTCCGGGGTGACGGTGGCGCCGGGGCTGCTCACGGCGCTGGTGTCGGCGCGGCCCGGCGACGCGGCCGAGATCGTGGACCGGCTCGGCCGGTTCGCGCCGTCGGCCGTGACGTGGGGCGACGTGCCGCTGGACGCCGTGCGGATCGAGGAGGTGCGGCGCCGGGTCCTGGTCGCCGACCCCGAGGCGGCCCTGTTCGCGGGCACGGTCCGGGAGACCGTCGCCGGGCGCCGGGCCGCGGCCGGGACGGCGGTGCCGGAAGCGCTGCACGCGGCGGCGGCCGACGACGTGGTCGCGGGCCTGCCGGACGGAGTCGACGCCCACCTCCTCGCGCACGGCCGCAACCTCTCCGGCGGCCAGCGCCAACGCGTCCGCCTGGCCCGGGCGTTGCACGCCGAACCGGAGGTCCTCCTCGCCGTGGAACCCACCTCGGCCCTCGACGCGCACACCGAGGCGAGCGCCGCCGACCGGCTCCGCGCCGCCCGCCGCACCCGCACGACCCTCGTCACCGGGACGTCGCCGCTGCTGCTGGACCGGGCCGACACGGTGTGCTTCCTGGTGGACGGGCGGGTCAGGGCCACCGGCAGCCATCGCGAACTCCTCGCGCGGGAGCGGGAGTACCGCGCCCTGGTCGCCCGCGGGCTCGACGACGCCGCCCCCGGGACACCGGCGCCGGGAGGCCACGCATGAGCGCGCCCGTCTCGCTCCCCGTCGCCGACCGGGCCGCTGTCCGGCGCGCCGCGGTGGACCTCGTCCGGCGCGACCGGCGCGCCTTCACCGGTCTGCTGCTGCTCAACTGCCTCGCGGCGGGCGCCGCGATCGCGGGTCCGTGGCTGCTCGGCCGGATCATCGACGACGTGCGCGACGGCACCTCCGTCGGGCACGTGGACCGGGCGGCCCTGGCGATCCTGTGCTGCGCCGTCGCCCAACTGCTGTGCACGCGCTGGGCCCGGCTGGTCGCCCACCGCTTCGGCGAGCGCACCGCGGCCCGGGTGCGCGACCGGTTCGTGGACCGGGCCCTGGCCCTGCCCGCGTCGGTGGTGGACCGGGTGGGTCCCGGCGATCTCACCAACCGGGGCACGAACGACGTGGCGTCCGTCGCGACGACGCTGCGCGACGCGGCGCCCGACGTCCTCGTCTCCCTCGCCCAGGCGGTGTTCCTGACCGCCGCCGTGTGCGTCGTCGAACCACTGCTCGGCGCGGCCGCACTGGTCTGTCTCGCCGGGCTCCCGGTGGCGGTCCGCTGGTATCTGCGCCGGGCGAGAGCCGCGTACCTCGCCCAGGGCGAGGCCGACTCGCGGCTCGCGGAGCAGCTCGCGGCGACGGCCTCGGGGGCGCGGACCGTCGAGGCGTTCGGTCTTCAGCGGCAGCGGATCGAGGCGTGCGAGCGGGCGATCGGGCACAGCCGTGCCACGCGGATGCGGACGCTGTTCCTGCGGACCGTCCTCTTCCCCTCGGTGGACGTCTCGTACGTCCTGCCGGTCGTCGCGGTGCTCGTCGTGGGCGGCACCCTGCACGCCAAGGGAGCGCTCGGCCTGGGCGCGCTCGTGACCTGCGCCCTGTACCTGCGCCAACTGTCGGGCCCGCTGGACACGATCCTGTTCTGGGTGGAGCAACTCCAGAGCAGCGGCGCCTCGTTCGCCCGGGTGGAGGGCATCGGCATGGTGCCGCGCACGACGCCGGCCGAGGACCGCTCCCCGGTCGGCGACGTCCTGGAACTGCGGGACGTGCACTACGCGTACGAGGGCGGCGGTGACGTCGTGCACGGCGTCGACCTCACCGTGCGGCCGGGGGAACGGCTCGCCGTGGTGGGACCGTCCGGCGCGGGCAAGACGACGCTGGGCAAGCTGCTCGCCGGTGTCGACGCGCCCCGCAGCGGGACGGTGCGGGTGGGTGGCGTCCCGGTCACCGCGCTGCCGCCCGAGCGGCTGCGCCGGCACGTCGTGCTCGTCACACAGGAGCACCACGTCTTCCTCGGCTCGGTCCGCGACAACCTGCGGATCGCGGCGCCGGACGCCGACGACTCCCGGCTGACCGCGGCGCTGGCCGCCGTCGGCGCGGAATGGGTGGCCGACCTGGCGGACGGCCTCGACACCGAGCTCGGCGCGGGCGGCGTCCGCCCGGACGGGCCGCAGTCCCAGCAACTCGCGCTCGCCCGCGTCGTCCTGGCCGACCCGCACACGGTGATCCTCGACGAGGCTACGGCCCTGCTCGACCCGGCCACCGCCCGGCACACCGAGCGGGCCCTCGCCGCCGTGCTGCGCGGCCGGACCGTCGTCGCGGTCGCCCACCGGCTGCACACCGCCCACGACGCCGACCGGGTCGCGGTGATGGAGTCCGGCCGCCTCACCGAACTCGGGCCGCACGCGGACCTGGTGGCGGCGGACGGCACGTACGCGGCGCTGTGGCGGTCCTGGCACGGGGACAGCGGGACCGACTGACCAGGGGTGCGTGGTTCAGTCGTCGGCGGCCGACGCCAGGGCCGCCACGTCCAGCACCCCGTCCACCTCGGCCAGCACCGCGACCAGTTCGGGGACGCCGGCCGCGCCCTCGATCTCCATCCGCACGGCCAGGGTGCCGCGCCGGCCGGGACCGGGTTCCCACTCGGTCCGGTCGGTGCGCACCTCGACGACCCGGAAGCCGCGGCTGGTGCACTCCTCCAGGACGCGGGTCAGCACGCTGTTGCCCACCTGGTAGGCGAGGTGCAGGCCCGAGCGGCGTTCGGCGGTCAGTGCCGGGACGCGGCGCGTCACCCACGGGTAGCCGCGGACGACCAGGAAGTGGCAGGCGGTCGCGGCCATCGCGAGCAGGGGGAGCCCGCCTCCGCAGGCCATGCCGATGGCGCAGGTCAGCCAGACGGTCGCGGCGGTGGTGAGGCCGCGTACGGCGTCCCTGCGGACGAAGATGAGGCCGCCGCCGATGAAGCCGATCCCGGAGACGATCTGGGCGGCGACCCGCGACGGGTCGAAGGCGACGCCGTCCATGCCGAGCACGGAGTTGAAGCCGTGCTGCGACACCTCCATGAACAGGGCGCTGCCCACGCCGACCAGGGTGTGCGTGCGCAGGCCCGCGCTCTTCTGCTGCACGGCGCGCTCCGCGCCGATCAGCGTGGACAGCACCAGCGCGAGGCCCAACTCGGCGAGCTGACGGACGCCTTGCCCCGCCGCCGGATCGAACAGCGGCAGTGCGAGCGACGACAAGTCGATCCCTCCTTCCACTCGCTCCTGCGCAGCGTAGTCCCGCCCCATTGGCGAGGGATTGTCAGACCCGTGCGCAAGAGTGGAGGCATGAACGGGACCAGGAACTCCAACAGGCACGGACAGCAGACGAAGCATCACGAGGTCGCGGCGGCGCAGGCCTGCCTGCGGCTGCTGCACACGGCACGCGCCGCGCTCTCCGGCACCGAGCCACCCGCGACGGCGTCCGTCCTCGCCGTGCCGATCGCGGAGGCGGACGAGGCACTGCTCAAAGCGGGTCTCGCGGGGAACGAGGCGTGGTTGCTCGACCGGATCTACGATCTCGGACTGGACCCCGATACGCCGTAGGGGCCCCGCGGTTCGCCGCGCCCTGTGCCCGCCGCGCCCGACCGACCTGCCAGGAGCCCGAGTTGACCACGCCCTCCCCCGCGCCGTCCGCACGTCCGCCGCACCGCATCGACCCGGCGGGCGGCTGCCCGCACGCGCTGAACGCCCGGTTGCTGGCGGGCGGCGCGGTGGCGCCCGTGGTGCTGCCCGGTGAGGTGCCGGGCATGGTCGTCCTCGGCCACGAGGCGCTCAAGGAGTTCCTCGGGCATCCCGATGTCGCCAAGGACGCCCGGCACTTCGCGGCCCTGGCCGAGGACCGGATACCGGCGGGGTGGCCGCTGCGCACGTTCGCGACGGTGCGCGGGATGACGACGGCCGACGGGGACGACCACCGGCGGCTGCGGTCGCTGGTGAGCCGGGCGTTCACGGCGCGCCGGGTGGAGGAGCTGCGCCCGCGGGTCGAGGAGCTCACCGACGAGCTGCTGGACGGCGTCGCCCGGCACGCTGCCGGAGGCGACGGCGTGGTAGAGCTGCGCAAGCACTTCGCACTGCCGCTGCCGATGCGGGTGATCTGCGAACTGTTCGGGGTGGACGAGGAGTTCAGAGGCAGGCTGCACCACCTGTCGAGCCAGGTCGTGTCCACCCGGACCAGCCCCGAGGACGCGCTCGCCGCGAACAAGGAGATGGTGACGCTGCTCGCCCAGGTGGCGGCGGCCCGCGCCGCGTCGCCCGGCGACGATCTGACCAGCGCCCTGATCGCGGCCCGCGAGGCGGACGGCGACCGGCTCGGCCAGGAGGAGCTGATCGGCACGCTCATCCTGTTCGTGATAGCCGGTCACGAGACGACGCTGAACCTGATCACGAACGCGGTGCGCGCCCTGTGCACGCACCGCGACCAGCTCGCCCTGGTCACGGCGGGCAGGGCGACCTGGTCGGACGTCGTGGAGGAGACGCTGCGCTGGGACAGCCCGGTGAGCTACTTCCCGTTCCGGTACCCGACCCGGGACCTGACGGTCGGTGGCGCGGTGATCCCGCGCGGCACCCCCGTGCTCGCCGGCTACTCGGGCGCGGGCCGCGACCCGGCGGCCCACGGCCCGGACGCCGGCCGCTTCGACCTCACCCGGCCCGCCCGGGGCCGCCATCTGTCGCTGGGTCACGGGGCGCACTACTGCCTGGGCGCCCCGCTCGCCCGGCTGGAGGCGACGACCGCGCTGGAGCGGCTGTTCACCCGGTTCCCCGACCTGGATCTGGCGGTGCCGGACGAGGAGCTGCCGGCCCACACCGGTTTCGTGGGCAACAGCGTGCGGGAGCTTCCGGTCAGACCGGGGCACGATGTCGGGCATCAGTGACAATTACCCCATGGATTCCCTGCGGACCGACGCCTATCTGCGCCGCATCGGCGCGCAGCGCCCCGCGGCGCCGACCGCCGACGCGCTGCGCGCCCTGCACCTCGCGCACCTGCGGACCGTGCCGTTCGAGAACCTCTCCGTGCATCTGCACGAGGAGGTGCTGCTCGACGCGGACGCGCTCGTCGCCAAGCTCGTGGACCGGCACCGCGGCGGCTTCTGCTACGAACTGAACGGGGCGTTCGCCGCGCTCCTCCACGCCCTCGGTTACGAGGTGACGCTGATGCAGGCGCGGGTGGCGGGCAAGGACGGCCTGCTCGGCATCCCGTACGACCACCTCGCGCTGCGGGTGCGCACGGCCGAGGGGCCCGACCTGCTCGCCGACATCGGCTTCGGCACGCACACCCACTACCCGCTGGTGTTCGACGAGCGCGGTGACCAGCCCGACCCCGGCGGCACCTTCCGGATCGAGGAGGCCGCCGACGGCGACCTCCTGGTGCTGCGCGACGGCGACCCCCAGTACCTGCTGGACCAACGGCCGCGGGAGCTGCGGGACTTCGAGGCGGGCGCCTGGTACCACCGCACGTCGCCGGACTCGCACTTCACCCGGTCCCTGGTCTGCTCCCTGCTCACCGCAGACGGACGGATCACCCTCAGCGGTCATACGCTCACCACGACGACGGGCGAGGACCGCACGCGCATCGAGCTCCCCACGGACGCCGCCGTGCTCGACGCCTACGACCAGCACTTCGGCATCGTCCTCGACGACGTCCCGCCCGAACCGAATACCGCCAAGGACTGACCCCGCCCGCGACCCGCTGGTTATGCTGCCGCCGAAGCGTTCAATGAAGCGCTCAAACGAACAGCGGGTTGCGAGGGGGCCTCAGCATGCGCGAACCGGTCGATCTCAGGCGGCAGCGGATCCTCGCCGTGGTGCAGTCGCGCGGCGCGACCCGGGTGAGCGATCTCGCGGCGGAGCTCGCGGTGTCGGTGGTGACGCTCCGCCGTGACGTCGAGGAGCTGGCCAGGGAGGGCAAGCTGCGCCGCGGCCACGGCGTGGCCCGCCCGGTGCTGCCCGCGGCGGCCCTGACCACCGCGCCCGCCGAACCGACGGTCGACGGCGGTCCCGTCGCGGTCGTCGTGCCCGAGCGGCACGCCTATCTCTACGAGGCGCTGCACGGGGCCCGCAGCGCGCTGGAGGAGGCCGGGATCCGGATCGCGCTGCACATCGCACCGCCGCTGCCCGGCACCGAACAGCCCATCGTGGAGCGGGCGTTGGCGGACGGCGCGCGAGGGCTGCTGATCGCGCCGCGCTGGCGCAGCAGCGCCACGGAGGAGGCCGACTACGCGTGGCTGTCCCGGCTCGGGGTGCCCGCGGTGGTGATGGAGCGCAGGCCGCGCCGCGGCAGCGCGCTGCACGCCATGGACACGGTGTGCACGGACCACTGGTACGGCGTCCATCTCGCGGTCGAGCACCTCACGGGCCTGGGGCACCGCCGGATCGTGCTCGCCGCGCGCGACGACAGTCCCACGGCGCGCGCCGTGCGCGCCGCGTTCGCCGAGATCGCGGCGGCGCACCCGGACGTCGACGGCTGGGCGACGGCGCTGAGCGCCCCCGGCGCGGCGCCCGACCCGGACGCGGAGAGCGCCGAGCAGCCCATCCAACTCGCCTCGCTCCTGGCCGGGTCGGGGGCGACCGCAGCGCTGCTGCACGGCGACGTGGACGCCCTGATGCTGGTGCAGTCGCTGCGGGACGCCGGGGTGCGGGTCCCGGAGGACTGTTCGGCGATCGCCTACGACGACGTGGTGGCGGGGCTCGGCAGCACGCCGCTGACCGCGGTGTCGCCGCCGAAGGCCGAGATCGGCCGGGCGGCGGCGGAGCTGCTGCTGCGGCGGCTGGGCCGGGGGCCCGCGGGCGGGGCGGATCCGGCCCGGCGTCTGGAGCTGCTGCCGACGCTGCAGGTGCGCGGTTCGACGCAGTCGCCGGCCGCCGCCTCAACTCCGGCAACGCAATGAGCGTTTGATCGATTCATTTTCTTCTGATCGATCTATTGACCCGGTCCGCTCAGCCGATCAGTATTCCCGTGACTCGAACACGCAGGAGCCGCGGGAGGCGCCCATGCCTGGTCGACCGAGCCGTCAGAGCCGTCGGTCCGTCCTCGCCGCGATCACCGCGCTGCCGCTGACGGGCGCCCTGGGCGCCTGCAGCGACAACGGCAGCGCGTCATCGCAGAGCAACAGCAGCACGTCAGGCACCAGAGGTACGACCACGATCACGTTCTGGTCCGCGCTGCGCGGCAGCCAGGAGGTCGTGGACGCCTTCAACAAGACGCACGACCACATCCAGGTCGCCTTCGAGCAGATACCCTCCGGCACCCAGGGCGGCTATCTCAAGCTCAGCAACGCGGCCCGGGCCGGCAACGCCCCCGACGTCGCCACCATCGAGTACCCGCAGCTGCCGGGCTTCGCGATCGACGGCGTCGCCCGCGACATCACGTCGATGCTCGGCGACGGCCTGCGGGCCAAGCTGCTGCCGCAGTCGCTCGGCCAGACCACGTTCGAGAACCGCACGTACAGCGTGCCGCTCGACATCGAGCCGATGGTGATGCACTACCGCAAGGACCTCTTCGGCCACTTCGGCTTCGACGTGCCCACCACCTGGGACGAGTACGCCGAACTGGCCCGGAAGGTGCGCCGCACCGGCGGCGGCCGCAGGCTCGCCACGTTCCCCACGGACGGCATGTCGCAGATGGCCTCCTGGTGCTGGCAGGCCGGCGCCCAGTGGTTCGACACGTCGAAGGGCGCCTGGAACGTGTCCATGGCCGACGCCCCGACCCGCAAGGTCGCCGCGTACTGGCAGCGCCTCATCGACGAGGACCTCGTGTACTGCAACTCGCAGACCGCCCGGGTCTACGACGCGCAGATCGGCAACGGGCTGATCCTGACCCGGCTCAGCGGCGCCTGGGACGCGGGGGCGCAGATGAACGCGCGCCCGGAGCAGAAGGGCAAGTGGCGGATCGCCCCGCTGCCGCAGTGGACCGCGGACAGGCCCTCGCTCGGCACGCACGGCGGCTCCACGTTCGCGGTGACCAAGGACAGCACGCACCCCGAGGCCGCCATGGAGTTCATCGAGTGGCAGGTCTCCCACCCCGACGCCCTCAAGGCGCGGCTCTCCAGCGGCGCGAGCAGCCAGTACCCGGCCGCGACCGAACTGGTCGAGGTGGGCCGCGCCGCCTTCGACCGCGCCTACTACGGCAGCCAGGACATCTACCGGCTCTTCGAGGAAGAAGCCCACAAGATCCGCGACGGCTGGGTGTGGGGTCCGCGCATGACCGCCACCGGCTACGTCATGCAGGACGCCTTCGCCCGTGCCGGGGCCGGCTCCGGCACGCTCCTCGACGCCATGCACGCCGCGCAGGACGGCACGATGCCCGACCTCAAGGCGCTCGGCCTGTCCACCACCCAGCACTCCACATGACCGCCCGCACCCCGAAAGGCAGGTGACCCCATGACCGTGACAGCCCACGCCCCTTCGGCGGCGACCACCCCGCAGCGGGCGGACGGCGTCTCCCGGCGCAAGGCGCAACGGGCGGCCAAGCGCCGCCGCAACGGCGCCGCGGGCGTCCTGATGGCCCCGTTCTTCGTCCTCCTCACGCTGGTCTTCCTGATCCCGGTCGGGACGGCGGCCTGGCTGAGCTTCTTCAGCGACGACCAGCCTGGCCTCGGCTTCGGCGCGGAGCGCACGGTCTTCGTGGGCCTGCGCTCGTACGCCGCCGTGCTCACCGACCCGACGTTCCTGTCCGGGCTCGGCACGGTGGCGCTGTACTGCCTGATCTACATCCCGCTGATGGTGATCGGCTCCCTCGCGCTGGCCCTGCTGCTCGACTCGGGGGTCGTGCGACTGCGCTCCTGGGCCCAGTTGGGCCTGTTCCTGCCGCACGCGGTGCCCGGCATCATCGCCGCCCTGATCTGGCTCTACCTCTACACACCCGGCATCAGCCCGGTCATCGAGGCCCTCGGCAAGGCCGACGTCACCGTCGACTTCCTGGGGCTGCACACCACGCTGCCGTCGATCGTGAACATCGCCCTGTGGAGCAACCTCGGCTACAACATGGTGGTCTTCTACGCGGCCCTGCAGGCGGTCCCCCGCGAGGTCCTGGAGGCGGCCGTCGTCGACGGCGCCGGCCCGGTGCGCACCGCACTGCAGGTCAAGGCACCGCTCGTGCGCTCCTCGATCGTCATGGTCGCGATGTTCACGCTGATCTGGGCGCTCCAGCTGTTCACCGAACCGATGCTGCTGCACCAGTCGTCGCAGATGATCAACACCCGGTTCTCGCCGAGCATGTACATCTACGACGCCGCCTTCAGCCGCAACAACTACTCGCTCGCGGCCGCCGCGTCGGTGATCCTCCTGATCATCACGATCGCCGTCTCGTACGGCGTGACCCGCTGGACCAACCGCGTGGACTCGTCCGAGGAGAACGCCCGATGACCATCGCCGAGTCGAGGGGCACCAGGCCCCTGCGCCCGCGCATGCTGGGCCGCGCGACCGTCAACGCGGTCGTCGTGCTCTCCGTCCTGTACACGCTGCTGCCGGTGCTGTGGCTGGTGCTCGCCGCGTCCAAGTCCCGGGACGCGCTGTTCAGCAGCAGCATCCTGTCCTTCAGCGACTTCTCCCCGGTCCAGAACCTCAAGGACCTGTTCGCGATGGACGACGGCCTGTACGGCCGCTGGTACGGCAACAGCCTGCTGTACGCGGTCCTGGGCGCGGCCCTCGGCTCGCTGATCAGCGTCGCCTGCGGCTACGCCTTCGACAAGTACCACTTCCGGCACAAGGAGAAGCTGTTCGGGCTCGTCCTCGCCGCCGTGATGGTGCCGCAGACCGTCCTCGCCCTGCCGCTGTACCTGATCGCGTCCGAGACCGGCGTCGTGAACACCTTCTGGTCCGTGTTCGTCCCGGTGCTGTTCAACCCGTTCGGCGTGTACCTGGGCCGGATCTTCAGCCAGGGCTACGTGCCCGACGAGGTCCTGGAGGCGGCGCGCGTCGACGGCGCGGGCGAACTGACCACGTACATCCGGGTCTCGCTGCGGATGCTGGGCCCCGGCCTGGTCACCGTCTTCCTCTTCCAGCTCACCACGATCTGGAACAACTTCTTCCTGCCGATGGTGATGCTGTCGAACCAGGACCTCTATCCCGTCAGCCTCGGCCTGTACCAGTGGAACAGCCAGGCGTCCGTCTCTCCCGAGTACTACCCGGTGGTGATCATGGGTTCGCTCCTCGCGGTCCTCCCGCTCATTCTCGCGTTCGTCCTCCTCCAGCGGTTCTGGCGGTCCGGCCTGACGGCGGGAGCGGTCAAGTGACCCTGCCCCGCGTGGTGCTGGCCATGTCGCCGCAGGCCGCCGAGGCCGTCTTCACCCAGCGGTCGCTGACCGCGCTGGCGGCGGTGTGCGACCTGGCGCCACTGCCCGCGCTCGACGACCTGAGCGGACCGCGCGCCAGGAAACTGCTGGCCGACGCCGAGGTGCTCGTCACCGGCTGGGGCTGTCCGTCGCTCGACGCGGACGTCCTGGCGGCGGCGCCCCGCCTGAAAGCCGTGGTGCACGCGGCCGGTTCGGTGCGCGGGCACGTCACCGACGCCTGCTGGGACCGGGGCGTCGAGGTGTCGTCGGCGGCCGCGGCGAACGCACTGCCCGTCGCCGAGTACACCCTCGCGATGCTCCTGCTGCACGGCAAGCACGTCCTGGAGCGGGCCCGCGACTTCCGGCAGGCCAGGGAGCGCGGCAACTGGCTGCTCACGTCGCACGAGGTGGGCAACTACCGGCGCACCGTGGGCCTCCTCTCGGCGTCGATGGTCGGCCGCCGGGTCGTCGAACTGCTGCGGCCCTTCGACTTCGAGGTCTTGCTGCACGACCCGTACGTATCCCCCGCGGAAGCAGCCGACCTGGGCGTGGAGTGGGTCCCGCTGCCCGACCTGTTCACCCGCAGCGACCTGCTGAGCGTGCACACGCCGCTGCTGCCCGCCACGCGCGGCCTCGTCAGCCGGGAGCTGCTCGGCTCGATGCGGCCGGACGCCACGCTGATCAACACCGCACGGGGCGCCGTCGTCGACCAGGAGGCGCTCACCGACGTGGTCCGCGCGGGCCGCATCCGTGCGGTCCTGGACGTCACCGACCCCGAAGTGCTGCCCGCCGACCACCCGTTGTGGGACTGCCCCAACGCACTGATCACCCCGCACCTGGCCGGTTCGCAGGGCAGCGAGTGGGAGAGGCTCGCCGACACCGCCGTCGGCGAGGTGGCCCGGTGGGCCGCGGGCGACGGATTCGCCCATCCCGTACGACGCGAAAGGCTGGCGTTCCTGGCATGACCATCCCGTTCGAACTTCCCGCAGAGAACCGGGAGCTGAGCCCGTTCACCGGATACACCCGGGCGCACTGGGAGGCCGTCGCCGACGGTCTGCTCGGCTCCGCCTGGCGGTGGGCGACGCCCGGTGGCGCCCTGCTCGACCTGCCGGGCCGGCCGTCCGGTTCCGGTGTCCGCTCGGACGGCCTGGAGGGCTACGCCCGGACGTTCCTCGCCGCCGGCTTCCGGGTCGCGGGCGCCGACGGCAAGGACCCGCACGGCTGGCTGGAGCGCTATGCCCAGGGCCTGACGGCGGGCACCCGCACCCCCGGCCGGGACGACGCCGAGTCGTGGCCGCTCATCCTCGACCACCACGTCCAGGGCCAGCCGATGGTCGAGTCGGCGTCGGTGGCGCTCGGCCTGATGCTGACCCGGCCGTGGCTGTGGGACCGGCTCGACGGCGACGTGCAGGACCGGGCCGAGAAGTGGCTGCGCGGCTCGATCACGCACGTACCCGCGCCGAACAACTGGTACCTCTTCCCGTTCATGGTGGCGTCCTTCCTGGAGTCCGTGGGCCGGGGCGACGCGGCGACGACGCGCGCCCTCGACCGGGCGCTCGACCTCATGGAGACCTGGTACCGCGGCGACGGCTGGTACGCGGACGGCGACGGGCGGGCCTTCGACCACTACAACGGGTGGGCGCTGCACCTGTATCCGCTGCTGCACGCGCACCTGTCGGGCGACGCGGCGCTCTCGGCCCGGTTCGGGCCGCGGCTGCGCGAGCACCTCGACGGCTTCTCGCTGCTGTTCGCCGCGGACGGGGCGCCGATCCACTTCGGCCGCTCGCTGACGTACCGGTTCGCGGCGTCGGCGGCCGTCGGCATCGGCGCGGTCACCGGGCACACGCCGCTCTCCCCCGGCACCTCGCGCCGGCTGATCAGCGGCAACCTGCGCTACTTCCTGGAGCGCGGCTCGGTCACCGACGACGGACTGCTGAGCCTGGGCTGGCACGGCCCGCACGAGGCGACGCTGCAGAACTACTCGGGACCTGCGTCCCCGTACTGGGCGTCGAAGGGGTTCGTGGCACTGCTCGCGCCGGAGGGCGACCCGCTGTGGACGGCGACGGAGGAACCCGCGCCGAGCGAGGGCCCCGACCGGGTGCTCGCGCTGCCCGCGCCGGGCCTGCTGATCCAGTCGACGCAAGGCGACGGGATCGTCCGCCTGCACAACCACGGCAGTGACCATGTCCGGCCGCACGAGGGCGAGGTCGCCGCGCAGGAGGACGCGCTGTACGGCCGCCAGGCGTACTCCACGCACACCGGCCCGACCGCCGTGCCGAACGTCCGGGAAAACCACCTCTCGGTCGAGGTCGACGGGGTCGGCAGCGTCCGGCGCCGGGTCCACCCGCTGGGCGCGGGCCACGGTGACGGCTGGGGCTGGGCGGCGTCGTGGCACCGCCCCGTGTTCGCCTCCGGGCCTCCGATGGTGCCGGGCCTGCGCGTCGAGAGCGTGACCGTGGCGCACGGCGCGCACGAGCTGCGGGTGCACCGGGTCGTCGGGGCGCCGCACGGGGCGCGGGTCACCCTCACCGGGTGGGCGTCGGACGCGCTGGCCTCGGAGCTGGTCGGCCTGCACGGGTGGGTCGAGCGGGACGCGGTGCGCGCGCCGCAGGGGACCGCGTACGAGGCGTGGGTGCGGGTGCCGCGGCTCTCGGCGGAGGTGACGGGGACCGCGGTGTTCGTGGCCCTGGCCTCGCTGAGCGCGGAGCCGGCCGACGCCGCGCTCGCGGACGCCGTGACCGACGTGTCCGTCACCGAAGGGGAGTTGACGGTCCGGTGGGCCGAGGGACCGGAGACCGTCGTGACGTTCGGGGAGCAGCTGCGCGTTCAGTGCGGCTGAGCCGGGGCCTGCCCCGGTGACGCCGCCGCCAGCTGCGCCTGGACCGCCGGGGCGTAGCGGCGCACCAGGTCCTCGATGTCCGCGGCCCGCACCTGCGGGCCGCGGGCGATGCCGTACATCACGCCGATGCCGAGCAGCATCGCCACCGCGAGCTCGGCGCGCAGGGCCGCGTCGGGGCCGGTCAGCCGGGCCCCGAGGCGTTCGCTGACCTGGGCGCGGAAGTTGGCGCGCAGGATGTCGCCCTGCGCGCCGTGCAGCGGGGCGAACACGATGCGCAGGATGGGGTCGGCGCCGCGCTCGGCCTGGCCGGTCAGCACGTACCGGACCATGTGCGGTCCGAGGTCGGCGAGGGGCGCGTCGAGCAGTGCCTCCACGTCGGCCTCGAAGTTCATGACGCCGGAGAACAGGGCGTCCTTGTTCCCGAAGTACTTGAGGATGAGCGGCGGGCTGACGCCGGCCCGGTCGGCGACCGCCTTGAGCGTGATGTCGCCGTGGGCGTGCCGGGCGAGCAGGTGGCGGGCGGCCCGGACGATCGCCGCCTTCGTCGCCTCGGCGTCGCGCCGGCCCGTGCCGGGCTCCCGCTCGTCCGCGTACGCCGTGCTCATCTCCTCAGGCTCCCTTCGCGGTGGCCACCGGGGCCGTCGCACCCGCCCCGGCCCGCTCCCGGCCGGCGTCGGACGGCACGGCCAGGGCGACGGCCGTGGCCACCAGGGCGACGCTACCCGCCATCGCGAACGCGAGCTGGTAGCCGTGCAGCGTCGGGACCTCGGCGCCGCCCAGCAGGCTCGTGTGGTGCACGAGGACGGCGGCGACCGCGGCGCTGGAGACGGCCTGGCCGATGGTGCGCATGAGGACGTTGACCCCGTTCGCGGAGGCGGTCGCGCCGGCCGGGACGGCGCGCAGGATCAGGGTGGGCAGCGCCGAGTAGGCGAGGGTGGTGCCGGTCGAGACGACGGCGGCGCCGACCAGGATCACCCACAGGTCGGTGCTGTCGACGATGCGGATCGCGTAGCCGAGCGCGAGGACGACGCCGCCGACGGCGAGGGTGATGCGCGGGCCGCGCGCGGTGGAGATGCGGGCGGAGACCGGGGAGAAGAGCAGCATGATGATGCCGCTGGGCAGCATGACCACACCGGTCGCGACGATCGACAGGCCGAGTCCGTATCCGGTGGCGACGGGGGCCTGCACGAGCTGTGCGGTGACGAGCGAGTTGGCGTAGAAGGCGAATCCGGTGAGCAGCGCCGCGAGGTGCGGCAGGCCGACCCGGCGGCCGACGGCGAGCCGCAGGTCCACCAGCGGCCCGGCGGAGCGCAGCTGCTGCCAGGACCACAGGCCGAGGATCAGTACGGCGCCCGCGAACAGGCCGACGACGGACGCGCTCCCCCAGCCCCACTGCCCGCCCTGGGAGACACCGAGCAGCAGACAGACCAGACCGGCGGCGAGACCGATCGTGCCGAGGGCGTCGAAACGGCCCGGGGAGCGGACGGGCGATTCACGCACCGCCCACCAGGCGAGGCCCAGGCCGATGGCGCCGAGGGCGCTGGTCGCCCAGAACATGACGTGCCAGTTCGCGTACTGCACGATGAGCGCGGCCAGCGGCAGGCCGAGCCCGGCGCCGATGCCGACGGTGGAGCTCATCAGGGCGACGGCGGATCCGGTGCGGTGGGGCGGAAGCTCGTCGCGCAGGATGCTGATGGACAGCGGGACGACCGCGGCGGCGGCGCCCTGGAGCGCGCGGGCGGCGATGAGGATCCGGATGTCGGAGGTCAGCGCGCAGAGCACGGAGCCCGCGGTCATCAGGGCGAGCGCGCCGAGCAGCACCCGTCGCTTGCCGTACATGTCGCCGGCCCGGCCGAGCACGGGGGTGAGGACGGCGCCGGCCAGCAGGGTCGCGGTGACCATCCAGGAGACGGCGGCCGGGGACGCCCCGGTGAGCCGGGGCAGGTCGGGCAGGAGCGGGACGACGACGGTCTGCATGACGGCCATGAGGATGCCGCCGAAGGCGAGCACGGGCACGGTGAGGCGCTCGCGCAGGCGCGGCGGCACGGGTATCGCTGCGGGGTCCATGGGTCTCCTGCTCGGGACGGCGGGCGGAGGACCTCTGCCGAGGTTGCCCAGGTTCGGTGAATTCTCATTCACCGATGTGGTGAATCAGTATTCACCATGCCGTGCCGTCCTGTCGCCGGCGTTCCGTGGCCGGCCGCCGCGCGCAGCGCCGCGACGAGTCCCGTCAGGGCGGGTCCGGTCGGTGCGGTGTCCCGGACGGCGGCGCAGACGCGGCGCACCGGTTCGGGGCCGCGGACCTTGCGCACGACGACGTCGGGGTGCCGGTTGCCGAGGCCCATCAGGGGCATCAGGCCGACGCCGATGCCGGCCGCGACGAAGCCCTGCGCCGTGGCGTAGTCGCCGCTCTCGACGGCGACGGCCGGGGTGAATCCGGCGGCGCCGCACGCCGCGGTGACGAGTTCGTGGCAGGGCCCTGCCGGTCCTTCGGTGCCGATCCACGGCTGGTCGGCGAGGTCGGCGAGGTCGAGGACACGGTGGGCGGCGAGCGGGTGCCCCTTGGGGAGCACGGCGCGGTAGGGGTCGTCGAGGAGGTCGAGGAAGCGCAGGCCGGGGCGCGGCTCGGCGTCGGTCCTGACCACGACGGCGATGTCGGCCCGTCCCTGCCGCACCTCGGTCAGCGGGTCGTCGGGGTCGATCGCGGCGAGGTCCACGCGGATCGCGGGGTGCTCGGTGCGGAACCGGGCGAGGGCGGGCGCGACGAGGGCGGCCCCCGCGGTCGGGAAGTAGCGCACGATCAGCTGTCCGGTGCGGCCCTCGCGCAGGTCGGCGAGTGCGGTCTCCGCCTCGGCGACCTGCCGGCCGATGGTCTCCGCGTACCCGGTGAGCAGCCGCCCGGCCTCGGTGGGGCGCACCCCGCGCCCGACCCGTTCGAGCAGTGGCGTCCCCGCCTGTTTCTCCAGGGCGGCCACGGACTGGCTCACGGCGGAGGGCGTGTAGCCGAGGTTGGCCGCGGCGGCGGTGATGGATCCACCGGTGACCACGGCGCGCAGCACGTGCATGCGTCGGACGTCGAGCATGCAGCAGAGGTTAACAGTGGCTGCACTTCTTTTCACTTGTGCTGTCGTGTTGTGGGCGGCAGCGTGGACGGCGAGACGGAGAGTCCAGGGATCGGCCGGGAGGCACCAGGTGGGCGTCGGTGTGCGGATGGGGGTGCTGGCCCTGCTGTGGGGGTCGGCCTTCCTGTGGATCAAGGTGGCGTTGCAGCACGGCTTCTCGCCGGTGCAGGTGACGGTGGTGCGCTGTGCGCTCGGCGCGGCGACGCTCCTCGTCCTGGCCGTGCCGGCCCGCCAGCGGCTGCCGCGCGGGCGGCGGATGTGGGGACGTCTCGTGGTCGCGGCACTGTTCTGCAACGCGCTGCCGTTCGCCCTGTTCAGCATCGGCGAGCAGACCGTCGACTCGGGGGTGGCCGGGGTCCTCAACGCGACGACGCCCCTGTGGTCGGTGCTGATCGGGCTCGCCCTGGGGACGGAGCGGGGCCTGCGGCCGGTGCGGCTGACGGGTCTCGCGCTGGGCTTCGCCGGTACGGCGCTGATCTTCGCGCCGTGGCAGCGGGCGGGGCTCGCGAGCTGGGGCGCCCTGGCGCTCCTCGCGGCGTCGGTGAGTTACGCGGTGGCGTTCGCGTACATGGGCCGCAAGCTTGCCGGGCACGGGCAGGGGCCGATCGCGGTCTCGGCGGCCCAGCTGCTCACGGCGACCGGACTGAGCGGGCTGGCGCTGCCCGTGGCGGGCGGCGCGGGGTCCGGCAGCGTGGACCTGACGGGGGTGGCGGCGCTGGTCGTTCTGGGCGTGCTCGGCACCGGCGTCACCTTCTATCTGAACTACCGCCTCATCGAGGACGAGGGGCCGACGAGCGCGGCGACCGTGGGCTATCTGCTGCCGGTCGTCTCGGTGGCCCTCGGCGCCCTGGTCCTCGGCGAGGAGCTGTCCGTGCGGGTGGTGGCGGGCATGGCGGTGGTCCTCGCCGGGGTGGCACTGACCCGACGCACCAAGGTCGCACCGAGTCCACTGATCCCTGCCGCGTCCGGGCGATACTGCCGTCCATGACTTCAACGGACGCCCTGCGCTTCGGACTTGTCGGCACCGGCCCCTGGGCCGGACGGACCTACGGGCCGGCCCTGCAGACTCACGAGGACGTCGACCTCGTCGGCGTCTGGGGCCGCCGCCCGGAGGCCGCGGCGGAGCTGGCCGCGGCACACGCCACCACGGCCTACGACGACGTGGACGCGCTGTTCGCGGCGTGCGACGCGGTGGCGTTCGCGGTGCCCCCGGACGTGCAGGCGCCCCTCGCGGCGCGGGCCGCCGCCGCAGGCTGCCACCTGCTGCTCGACAAGCCCCTCGCCACGGACCCGGCGGCGGGCCGCGCGGTCGTCGACGCGGCCGGGGCCGCCGGGGTCGCCTCGATCGTGTTCTGCACCCTGCGCCACTCCCCGGTCAGCGCGACGTGGATCGCCGAACAGGCCGCGGTCGACGGCTGGTTCACCGGACGCGCCGACTGGTACGGCGCGCTGTACGTGCCCGGCGACGACGCCGCCGTGCGCGCGACGACGCCGTGGCGGGCGGAGCGCGGCGCCCTGTGGGACGTCGGACCGCACGCCCTGTCGGTGCTGCTGCCGCTGCTGGGCGACGTGACCGGGGTGACGGCGCGTCCCGGCCCCGGCGACACCGTGCACCTGCTGCTGCGGCACACGACGGGCGCGTCGAGCACGGCGACACTGAGCCTGACCACGCCCCCGGCCGCGGGCGGCGTCGCCGTCGAACTGCGGGGCGCGGCCGGGGTGGTGACGATGCCGATGGGCGGCACGGCCCAGGAGTCCCTGGCCGTGGCCGTGGACTCGCTCCTGGAGTCGGCGCGGACCAAGGCCGCGCATCCCTGCGACGTGCGGTTCGGGCTGCGGCTCACGGAGATCCTCGCGGCGGCCGAGGCGTCCCTGGCGTCAGCCGGTGCCGAACCACGCCTCGGCGAGTGACGCGAAGTCGCCGGCCCCGGACGGCGGCGGCAACTCCCGCAGGTACCAGGGGAGGTTGCTGTACACGTGCAGGAGCGTGTACGCCATCGCGGTCCGCGGGTCGACGGTGCGGCCGTACGCCGTGGTGAACCGCGTCATGAGGCGGGGATCCGCGCGGGTCACGAAGAGCCCGACGCCCACGAAGTCGTAGTCCGGGTCGCCGATCATGGCGGGTTCGAAGTCGAGCAGGCCGCTCAGCCGCGGGGCGTCCGCCGCGCCGTCGACGAGCAGGTGCCGGCGCATGAACTCCGTGTGCAGCAGCGCCCGTTCGGATCGGCCGGACGGTGCGGCGGCGAGGAAGGCGTCGATCCGGTCGCTCCACTCCGACGCCAGTCCGCGCTCGCGCTGCCGCCGGACGGCGCCGGCCCGCTGTCCGGCGACGAACTCCGCCCAGTCCCGGGGGCCGACGTCGTCCGCGAGGGGCGCCGGGTCGAGCGCGTGCAGCGCGGCGAGGGCCTCCCCCGCCGCGTCCACGAGCCGGTCCTGTCCGCTCCGGCCGATGTCCGGCCAGGCGACGGCGAGGTCGGCCCCGGGGAGCCGGGACATGAGGACGTACTGCCAGCCGTTCTCGTACGCTCCCGCGGCGTGCACCTCCGGGGTGGGCACGGGCAGCCGGCCCGCGAGGTGTTCGAGGACGCGGGCCTCGCGCGCCGCTTCCCCGGCCGCCGTGGCGGGGAACAGCTTCAGGACGTGCGCTCCGCCGATCGCGTACACCGGCAGGCTGCCCTCGGCGAACCGCACCGGGCCGGCGGCGGGCAGGCCGAGTCGCCGGCACAGATCGAGGACGCCGGGCCGCAGCAGGGCCTCGTCGACGACCAGCCGGCCGAACTCCTCGTCGGTCTCCACGCGGGGCAGCACGATCGGCACTCCAGACGCGGCCGCACCCCCGCTCCATCGGATTCCGGGCTCGCGCCCGCGCCCTCTACGCTGATGACCATGCCGCTCGAGATCAGCGCCACCAACCCGGAGCACCCGGTGCTCCTGCTCGCCCTGCCCTGGCACATACCCCTGGAGGAGTGGCCCGAGGAGTACCTCGTGCCGCTGCCGCGCGGCATCTCCCGGCACGTGGTGCGCTACGCGCGCGCCGGCGACGACGTCGTCGCGGTGAAGGAACTCGCGCAGCGTCCGGCGCTGCGCGAGTACGAGATGCTGCGCACCCTGGACCGGCTGGGCATCCCGGCGGTGGATCCGCTGGCCGTCGTCACGGGCCGCGAACAGCCGGACGGCAGCCCGCTCGAACCGGTCCTGATCACCCGGCACCTGGGCGGCTCGCAGCCCTACCGCTCCATGTTCGAGACGACGATGCGCCCGTCCACGGTCCACCGTCTGATGGATGCCCTCGCGGTGCTCCTCGTCCGGCTCCACCTCACCGGTTTCGCCTGGGGCGACTGCTCGCTGTCGAACACGCTGTTCCGCCGGGACGCGGGCGCGTACGCCGCGTACCTCGTGGACGCGGAGACCGGCGAGCTGCACCCGAAGCTCAGCGACGGGCAGCGGGAGTACGACATCGACCTGGCCCGCGTGAACATCAGCGGCGAGATGCTCGACCTGGAGGCGGCGGGCGCGCTGCACCCGTCCATCGACCCGATCGAGTTCGGTACGGAGGTCGGGCAGCGCTACGCGAACCTGTGGAGCGAGCTGACCCGCACGTCCGTGTACCCGGCGGGCAAGCACCACTACATGGAGCGGCGCATCCGGCGGCTGAACGACCTCGGGTTCGACGTGGCCGAGATGCAGATCTCGCGGTCGCCGCGCGGCGACGAGGTGACGTTCGTGCCGAAGGTCGTCGACGCGGGCCACCACCAGCGCCAACTGCTGCGCCTGACCGGTGTGGACGCGGAGGAGAACCAGGCGCGGCGGCTGCTGAACGACCTGGAGAGCTGGATGGCGACCCAGGACGACGCGCCGGACGCCCGCCCGGAGGTCCTCGCGCACCGCTGGGTCCGCGACGTGTTCCGGCCGACGGTCCGGGCCGTGCGCGACCGGCTGCCCGCTCCCATGGACGCGGCCGAGCTGTACCACGAACTCCTGGAGCACCGCTGGTACCTGTCGGAGCGGGCGCAGCACGACATCGGGCTCGACGCGGCGGCGGAGGACTACGTGCGGCGGGCGTGCAAGGCGGACGACTGAGGCGGGCGGGCGGTCAGTGCCCGCCCTGCGGCTTCACGCACCCGGTGCCCTCCGCGTACACGCCGTGCGTCTCCACGTCGACGGTGCCGCTCACGCTCCCCTCGACGCAGACGGGGCTGAGGTCGACGAGGTACGTGACGTACCCGGCGGCCCCGGTCACGGTCACCTGGTCCGCCCGGTAGCCGAGCTTGCGCAGGGCGGTCCGGACCTGTCCGTCGGTGACCCCGCGGTCCCGGGCGTACGGGGACAGCGCCTTCCGGACCCGCTGCTCGGCCTCGGCGGCGTCGCACACCGCCTGGCCCGTGAGCCGGGTCGGGACCTGGAAGGCGTGGTTCTCGGCGTACTTGGGGTTGCCGTCGCCGGCGTCGGCGGGCTGGGAAGGGCGTTCGCTCGGCCGGACGGACAGCTCCGCACAGGGCACCGCTTCGGGTGACGACGGGGCCGCGGCGCGCGGCGTCCGCCCCGCCCGCTCCGTGCCGCATCCGGCCAGCAGCACGACGGCCGCGAGCACAACTCCCGCGCAGGCGGCGGATCTTCGTGGGGTCATGGGGCGAGAGTACGCCGCGCCGACGGCACGGGACCGGGCGCGGCCGGTGCCGTGGCCGCTACGTAATGGCGAGTGACGGCACCGACCGCAGCCAGTGACCTCCGGGTACCGGCCGGGGCCGAGTGCGGGACGTGCGTCGTGCAACGCATTTTCCGGCCACATCGAGCAAATTCGTGGCCCGGTCCCGCTCTCTCTTCCTCGAACAGCCCCAGGGGCTCGTGGGTTACCCGACGCCGGGAAATTTCGGCCATTTTCGAGCGGCCCGGCACAGGTGCCACATCGCTGTGCCTACAGGCGCACAGACGATGAAACCGGCAGGTGGGCAACCCCGCAGGTCCCATCATGACGGACCGTCTGATCGTTTTCTTCGGGCAATGTTTATTACCAAAGGCGATGGGAGTAATTAGACTGCTCACGCTCAACTCGGCGTGTACGAAGAGGGATTACCCACCATGAACAAGAAGGCGCTCCGCGCCCTGCTCCGTGAACGTCGCGCCCTCATAGCCCCCGAGTCCCACGGCTTCACCCGCCCCACGGGCCAGGGCCGCCGGGCCCCCGGACTCTCGCAGCACCAGGTCGACCAGCTGCTGCACCGGACGCTGGGGACGTATCACCGGCTGGAGTCGGGGAACTATCCCAATCCGCCCACGTCTTTGCTGCGCGACATCGCCCTGCTGTTCGACCTCAACGAACAGGAATGGACGTCCCTCTGCCGGTTCGCGCTCCATCAGGACCCGCCAGGCCCCTTGCTCGCCTCCTCCGGGAAGGAGATCCCGGGCATCTGGCAAGAGGCCGTGGACGGCATTGAGCACATCGCGTACGTGACGGACGCGTCGTGGGACCTGCTCACCTACAACACGGCATTCGCGGAACTCTTCCCCGACAGTCACGTCCCCTCCAACACGATGCGCTGGATGCTTCTCGACCGCTCCGCCCGCCACACACTGATGGACTGGTCGACTGCCTGGGTGCCCTGGATCATCCCGCAACTGCGCGCTGCCATCACCGCGCGCCCCGACGACGAGATCCTGGGCGGGATCGAGCGGGAGATGCTCACGATCCCCGAAATCGCCGCCGCCTACGACGAAGGCGGCGCAGTCGTCCATCCCGATGGCCACGAGCGCCCCCTGCGGCACGCGCTGAAGGGTCCGGGCTGGGCGTCGATCTGTGCCGCCCAGCCCATGACGGCGCCAGGGTCGCGCATGTTCATCATCCTGTTCCGGCCCGGCGCGGACCGGCCGGGCCCCTCTCGTCCCATGCTTCGTGCAAACCGGAACAACCTCTGGGGTCACACGGCCACCTCGTGAAGTACGTTGAGCAACGCCCCCCACGCCCTACTCGCATCAAGTGGGAGTTGCCCATGCCCGCGTACGTCTCACCTCCCCGGACCGTCCTCGGCGCCCACAAGGTGACCACCGAGGAGATATCGGATGACATACGCCGCCATCATCCGGACCATCCCCGCCTCACGGCCATCCTGCGCGTCGTGAACAACTGCGGTGTGCGCACGCGGTACTTCAGCCGTCCGCTCGACTCGGACTTCGTCTCCGGCGGTGCCGGTGTGCACGAGCGCACCCAGGCCGCCTTCCACGACGCCCTGGACCTGGCCGAACGCGCAGCGGTCAGCGCCCTGGAATCCGCGCGCCTGCGCCCGAGCGACATCGATGCCATCGTCACCACGCACGCAACCGGCTGGGCCGTTCCCAACCTGGACATCCAGCTCATCCACCGACTGGGGCTGCGCCCCACCACACGGCGCATCGCGATGACCACCGCCGCATGCGGAGGCGGCGCCCAAGCACTGATCCGCGCCTCGGATCTCGTCACTGCACGCCCCGGCAGCAAGGTTCTCGTCGTTGCGGCGGAGGCCCTCTCCACCTCGTACAACCACGCGAAGTCCTCGATCGAGTCGATGATCTACAAGGCACTTTTCGCGGATGCGGGAGCAGCCGCGGTGGTGGCGGACGAACCGTTCGGCCCCGGGCTCGCCATCGACGAGACCCTCGAATACACGCTTCCTGACAGTTTCGATCGCTACAGGGGCAGGCTCGACAGCCACGGTATGCACTTCGAGTCCACCAAAGCCGCTCCGACGACAGCAGCCGAGACGCTCGCCGTGGTCAAGGAGTGGCTCGATGCGGACTCGCTCGACTTCGCGGTGATCCACCCGGGCAGCCTCAGCATCATCCACGACACCGCCGAGGCATTCGGTCTCTCGCCGGACCTCACCCGGCACTCGACGGAATCCCTGATCGACGAGGGCAATCTCGGAGGCGTGAGCGTCCTGCGCGTCCTGGAGCGCACTCATACGGCACCGCCTCGGCCGGGGGCCCGCGGTCTCACCGTCGCCTATGGCCCCGGCTTCTTCAGCGCGGCCCTCGACTGCCACTGGCACGCCTGACCCACCCCACCCCACCCTCCACAAAATGTCCCACCGAGACTCATGTCCCATCGGGACATAAAAGGTGTACTCTCGGAGGCATGAAGGCGAACGATCCCTCCCCCACCGCGCCCCGGCCCCCCGAGGACCGTCGGCAGGTCAAGGCGCGGCGGACGAGAGAAGCGCTGGCCGAGGCCGCTGTCGGGCTCGTCCTCGAGCGGGGGCTCGCGGACGTGACCGTGGAGGCGATCGCGGAGCGCGCGGACGTCACCCGCCGCACCTTCAGCCGGCACTTCGCCGGCAAGGAGGACGCGGCGCTCGACTTCACCCGCGCCGACGGCGCCAGGATCAACGCGGCACTGAGGGCCCGCCCGGTCGACGAACCCCCACTCGTCGCCTACCGGGAGGCCGTCGCCGACTGGCTCGCCGACCGCGACAGCCCCAGCTGGCACCACCGGCCCGAGCAGCGGAAGCTGTACGCCGCCGTGGACAGCGAGCCCGCCCTGTTCGCCGCGTACGAGCGCATCCGGGTCGACGCCCAGGACGAGTCCGTACGCATCATCGCCGACCGGCTCGGCACCGACCCGGCCAGGGACCTGCGTCCCGAGGTCGTCGTCGGGGCCGCGGCCGGAGTGCTGACCGCCGCGCTGCGCACCTGGGCGCGCGGCGCCGGCTCGGACGCCGAAGACCTCGCCGATCTGGTGGCGCGGGCCTACGACGCCCTCATCGGGGAGGCCGCCCGTTCGGCGGCGACCTCCGACAACGCAACCAGAGAGTGACACGCACCATGAGCACCACCGTCTCCTCCCCCGTCACCGACTACGCCACCGAGTTCGCGGGGAAGACCGCCCTCGTCACCGGCGCCGCCTCCGGCATCGGCCTGGCCACCGCCCGCCGCCTGGGCCAGGGCGGAGCGAACGTCGTCATAGCCGACTACAACCTCCAGGGCGCCGAGGAAGCCGCAGAGACGCTGAAGGCGGAGGGCGTCAAGGCCGCCGCCGTCGTCCTCGACGTGACGCAGCCCGCCTCCGTGGAGGCCGCCGTGCAGTTCGCCGTGGACACGTTCGGCGGACTCGACCTGGCCGTGAACAACGCGGGCATCGGCGGCGCGAGCGCCCCCACGGGCGAGTACGACCTCGACGTCTACCACCGCGTCGTGCGGACGAACCTGGACGGCGTCTTCTTCTCCATGCGCTACGAACTTCCCGTCATCGAGGCCGCGGGCAAGGGCGGCGCGATCGTGAACGTCGCGTCGATCCTCGGCTCGGTCGGCTTCGCGGGCTCCCCCGCGTACGTCGCCGCCAAGCACGGTGTCGTCGGTCTGACGAAGACGGCGGCCGCCGAGTACGCGGCCAAGGGCGTGCGCGTCAACGCCGTCGGCCCGGGCTTCATCGAGACCCCGCTCCTCAAGGAGATGGACAAGGCGGCCCACGACGGGCTCGTCGCGCTGCACCCGGCGGGCCGGCTGGGCCGCGCCGAGGAGGTCGCCGAGCTGATCGTGTTCCTGCTCTCGGACCGCGCCTCGTTCATCGCCGGCAGCTACCACCTGGTGGACGGCGCCTACACCGCCGTCTGACCAACTCCCGCCGCCGGAGCGGCGAAGCGCACCTCATGGGCCCTCGCGACGATCTCGACCTCGTCGCCGAGGGCCCATTCCGCGACCCGGGACGCCTGCGCCGCGGGCACCACGTCGCTGATGCCGGGCGCGGCCGGGACGTCGTACGTGGCGTGCGCGTCGTGCGGCAGGACGACCCGGAAGCCGCGCTCCAGGGCGCCGCGCGCCGTGGCCATCACACACATCTCCGACAGCACGCCGCACACGGCGAGGGAGCGCACGCCGCTCCCGCGCAGCAGGTCCTCCAGGTCGGTGTCCTCGAAGCCGTTGTCGTCGGTCTTGCGCACGACGTGCTCGCCGCCCGCCACGTCCGGCGGGAGATACAACTCCCAGCCGGGGGTACCCGGTTCGTCGGCCGCGCCCGCGGGCCCGTCGTTCTGCAGCTGGACGACGGCGGCGCCGGCCGCGCGGGCGCGGGCCAGCAGCAGCCGGGCCCGGTCCACCACCCGCTCGTGGTCGGGCACCGCCTCCCCGCCCGAGACGAAGGCCGTTTGCAGATCCACGACGACAAGCGCTTCCACCGGTGTCACGACCGTCACCTTACGGCGCTTGTGTCACGGCCCGCAGTCATGGAACGGTCGGGGTGGGGCAGGCGGGGGCCTGAGGTTCCGACGAGGAGGGGCGCGGCGACGCGATGGGACCACAGGGGAAACGAGCGGGAACCGGTGGGGGCAAGGCGCGCGAGGCGTACTTCGACAACGTGAAGTACCTGACGATCGTGCTGGTCGCGTGCGGGCACGCGTGGGAGCCGCTGACGTACGGAAGCCGGGCGGTGACGGCGGTGTACCTCACCGTGTACGCCTTCCACATGCCCGCGTTCGCGCTGGTGTCGGGGTACTTCTCGCGGAGTTTCGACATGGCTCCCGGACGCCTGAAGCGGCTGGTGTCGGGCGTCGTGGTGCCGTACGTCGTCTTCGAGGTGGCGTACACGCTGTTCTACCGGTGGCGGCAGGACGATCCGGAGTACCCGATCAGTCTGCTGGACCCGTGGTACCTGATGTGGTTCCTGGCCGCGCTGTTCATCTGGCGGCTGTCGACGCCGCTCTGGCTGCAGTTGCGTCATCCCGTCCTGGTGGCGCTCGCGATCGGCACGGCCGTGTCGATGTGGCCGGGCGCGGGCGGTGACCTGGCGCTCCAGCGGGTCCTGCAGTTCCTGCCGTTCTTCGTCGTGGGCCTGGTGCTGCGACCTGAGCACTTCTCGCGGCTGCGCACCTGGCGGACCCGGCTGTCGCTGCTGCCGGTCGGTCTTGCCGCGGTGGTGGCCGCGTACTGGGTGGCGCCGTGGTTCGACGCGGGCTGGTTCTACCACCGCGGCAGCGTGGTGGGCCGGGGCGTGCCGGCGTGGGCGGGACTGTGGGCGACACCCGCCCTGTTCGTCCTCGCGCTGGTCCTCACCGCCTGCTTCCTGGCGTGGGTGCCGGGGCGCAGGCTGTGGTTCACGGCGCTCGGCACCGGGACCATCTACGCGTACCTGCTGCACGGATTCGTCATCAAGGCCTCCCGGTTCGGGGCGTGGTACGACCACCCGTGGCTGCACACCCCGATGGGCGAGCTGGCCATCACGGCGACGGCGGTCACCGGGATCACGCTGCTCTGCACGCAGCCGGTGCGACGCGTGTTCCGCTACGTCGTCGAACCGCCCATGGACTGGGCGTTCCGTCGTCCGGAGCAGAAGTCGCGGCCCGAGCGGTCCGCCGAAGAGCGCGAGAAGGTCACCTCCGGCGGCGGCTGACGGACTGGGCCGACGCGAGCAGGCAGTGCATGCGCTCGGTGAGGGAGCCGAGGTCGTCGGCGGGGCTGTGGAACGGGATGCGGACGTCGGCCTGTCCGCGGGCCCGTTCGAGCCGCAGCGTCAGTCCGTGCCGGTCGACGGCGAGGGGCTCCACGCGGACGACGCCGTGCAGGCTCTCGGGGGTGAGGAGCCGGGTGAGCTGTTCGACGGCCTCGGGGTGCGCGTCGGCCAGATGGGTGAGCAGCCGGGGTTCGGCGAGGGCCAGCGGGTCGGGCGCCGCTGCGGCCAGTTCGCCGAGGTCGATGCCGAGGCGTTCGGTGCGGGTCTGCAGGACGGCGCGTTCGGGGCGCAGCACCATCTCCTCGCCGTCGGGGACGAGTTCGCCGGACAGCCACAGCCGGGCGCGCACCCGGTCGCGTACGGGCACGGGCGCGGCGTCGGCGAACTCCAGGAGTGCGGTGGGCCGGCCGTGCGGTGAGCAGAGCACCGCTGCGGCGAGCACGCTGTCCGGCGGCGGCGCGATCCGCACGACACCGTCCTCGGTGACGCGGTGCGCGCCGACCAGGTCGTCCTGCCCCACATCGGTGGTGACGCCGCACGTCCACGCGGCGGCGAGCACGGAGCGTGCGCGGGCCGCCGTGGTGGGCACGGCGGTAGCGATCTGTCGGACACCCATCCCGAACCTCCATTAGGTAAGCCTTGCCTAACTTATCGGAGATCGCCGGTGGGGGTCCACCCCATCGCCCGGTGTCGCCACCGGGCCGCCCGCGGCCGGGTGCGGTTGACTCGGCCCGTGCGCCGATTCCTCGTCCTGCTCCTCGTCGTCGCCGGTGCCGCCGGGGCGCTGGTCCTGTCGCTGCTGTCGTCCGTCTGGTGGTGGTGCGCCGCGGGCCCACTGCTCGCCCTCGCCGCCCTCGGCGGGTGGGACCTCGTCCAGTCGCGCCACTCGGTGCTGCGCAACTATCCGGTGGTCGGCCACCTGCGGTTCCTGATGGAGTCGCTGCGGCCCGAGGTCCAGCAGTACTTCGTGGAGCGCAACTACGACGGGCGGCCCTACGACCGCGACGTGCGCAGCATCGTGTACGAGCGGGCCAAGGACCAGGAGGCCGAGGAGCCGTTCGGCACCGAGCAGGACGTGTACGAGGTGGGGCACGAGTTCCTGGTGCCGTCGATGCGGCCCGTGGACACGCCGGAAGGGCCACCGGCCGTGCGGATCGGCGGCCCCGACTGCGCGCGGCCGTACGACATGGCGCTGCTGAACGTCTCCGCGATGAGCTTCGGCGCCCTGTCGTCGAACGCGATCCGGGCCCTCAACAAGGGCGCCGCGCTGGGCGGTTTCGCGCACGACACCGGCGAGGGCGGACTCTCCGACCACCACCTGGCGTACGGCGGCGACCTGGTGTGGGAGATCGGCACGGGCTACTTCGGCTGCCGGACCGGCGACGGCCGCTTCGACCGCGCCGAGTTCACCGACAAGGCCGCCCACGACCAGGTCAAGTGCGTGTCCCTGAAACTGTCGCAGGGCGCCAAGCCGGGCATCGGCGGGGTGCTGCCGGGCAGCAAGGTGAACGCGGAGATCGCGCGCGTGCGAGATGTACCCGAGGGCAAGACGGTGGTGTCGCCGCCGTACCACCGGGAGTTCGGCACACCACGTCAACTCGTCTCGTTCCTGGCCGAGTTGCGGGAGCTGTCGGGCGGCAAGCCGGTGGGTTTCAAGCTGTGCGTGGGGTCGCGCACGCAGTTCCTCGCGGTCTGCAAGGCGATGCTCGCGGAAGACGTGACACCGGACTTCGTGATCGTGGACGGGTCGGAGGGCGGCACCGGCGCGGCGCCGCTGGAGTTCGCCGACCATCTCGGCACCCCGCTGACCGAGGGCCTGATCACGGTGCACAACGCGCTCGTCGGCAGCGGTTTGCGCGACCGGATCAGGATCGGCGCGAGCGGCAAGGTCGCCACGGGCACGGACGTCGTCAAACGCATGGTGCAGGGCGCGGACTTCACGAACGCCGCGCGCGCCATGATGTTCGCGGTCGGCTGCATCCAGGCGCAGCGCTGCCACACCAACATGTGTCCGGTGGGCGTGACCACCCAGGACCCGCGCCGCGTCCGGGCGCTGAACGTCGAGGACAAGGCCGCGCGCGTCCGCCACTACCAGGCGGCGACGGTGCGCAGCGCCGCGCAGATCATGGCGGCCATGGGGGTGAGCGACCCGCGCGAGCTCCGCCCCCACCAGCTGATGCGGCGCACGGCGCCGCACGAACTCCTCTCCTACGCACGGCTCTACGACTGGCTGGAGCCGGGCGAGCTGACCGCGGAGCCCGCCGAGCGCTGGGCCGCGGACTGGGCGGCGGCGCATCCCGATCGCTTCTGAGCGCCACCCGCGCACCCCAACTCCACGCGAACGGGGGGTGAATATGCCATCCGCCCACGCGGCACGATCCGGCGCGGCATCATGCCGCCCATGGACGGTACTGCGCTCCTGCGGGAGCTCTTCACGCCCGACGAGTACGACGCGGTTCGCCGGCACGCGGACCATCTGGGTGTGACAGTGGTCGAGTACGTTCGCCGCTCGGCTGCCGAACGGGCCCTCGAGCGGCTGCATCTGACCGAGGCCATCGAGGCCCAGGCCCTGCATCTGGGGAAGCTGTCGATACCGCACGTGGAGCGGGCCCGCTGCGGTGACGGCGCGTCGTCCCCGGCCCTCGAGCGGTTCCTCGACACGCTGGCACACCCCGCCGAAGGCGGCTGACTTCGCCTGATCGGGCCATCACGGGGCATCCGACCCCCATGACTACGGTGACAGCACGACGCAGGAAGGAGCGGTCGGCCCGATGGTGGCGAGGCTGCGTACGGGCGCTGGTGGCGCTCGTCGCATTCCTCGCCCTCGTCGCGTTCTCGGCCGTGCTGGCCCGTCTCACCCTCACGCCCTCACCCGCGTCCGACCGGATCGCGGGGGCCAATCTGCGACCGGGCGCGAGCCTTCGGCAGTACGCGGAGTCGTACACGTTCCTGGCCGCGTGCAAGCAGGTCGGGGGAAACCTCCTCCTCGGGGCGCCGTTCGGAGTGCTGCTTCCGGTGCTGGTGGGGCGCCGGATGCGGCTGCTCCAGGTACTGCTGCTGACCGTCCTCTTCATGGTGCTGGTGGAGCTGGCGCAAGGGGCAGTGGTGCAGGGCCGGGCCTTCGACGTGGACGACATCATCCTCAACACGACAGGGGCCCTGATCGGCTACGTGCTGGTGGGGCGGCGCATCGGGCACCGATATCACGCTCTGGCGGGCCCGCGGGAGCGATCCCGCTTGGGGATCAGGTTCCGTGGGAATGGGGCTTCTTACCGAAGCAGGACCCACGTAGCTGGACAAGAGAGGAAGTGATCGTCATGCGTGCGTTCAGGGGCGCCGTCCGGCGTGCCGCACGCGTGGAGTTCCTCATGCCGCAGGGCTCGGGGGCCGCCCGTTGGGCCCGCCGCCTGACCCGGTCGTTCCTGGCCGGGCGCACGGACGGTGCGGCGGCGGACGCGGAACTCGTGGTGTCGGAGCTCGTCACGAACGCCACCCGGGTAGCGGACAGCCACTGCCGGATGTCGCTGCGCCTGGACGCGGGCGGGCTGACGGTGGAGGTGCACGACGACGGTCCGGGCATGCCCCGCGTCAAGCCGGCGTCGGAGTCGGCCGAGTCGGGCCGCGGCATCGCCCTCGTGCACGCGCTGGCGAACCGGTGGAGCGTGGAACCGGATCCGCGGGGCGGCAAGACGGTCCGGGCGGTGCTGGCGCACTGCTGAGGCCGGCGCCCGGCCATCGGCCCGGTCAGAAGCAGACCCGCGAGTACTCCGGTGAGAACTCCGGTCAGAAGGAGTCGCCGTACCAGTACGCGGCGCCCGGCGCGGCCAGGGTCCGCTCCACGGAGCGGGCCGGCGCGAGCAGCGGCCGGTACATGCCGGTGGTGTCGCTCCCCCGCACCACGGTGTCCGCGCGCAGCAGGCGGGGCAGCATCCGTTCGGCGTCGGCCGTCACCGGCAGGAGGCTACGGGCGCGGACGGCACCGGCGGCCCGGGCGCGCACGACCAGCGCCGCGTACAGGTCGCCGAGCCGGTCGGTGGCGCCGGGTGCCACGGCTGCCTCAAGTACCTCGACGCGGTCTCCCGCTCGGCGTGCGACGAGCCAGCCCACCGGTCCGCCGTCCGGGCCGTCGGCGACGAGTGACCACAGGCCGGGGCCGTACCAGGACGGAACGCGCACCCGCCAGTCCTGATCCGTGCGGACCGAGGTGAGCGGCCGCCGGGCGTTGTGCTCGGCCTGGAGCCGGACGAGCGCCGGACGGTCGGCGGGGCCCGCGTCGCGTACGCCCGATGCCGCGGGCGGCACGTCCGCCAGGAGTCCTTCGGCGTACGGCCGTGCGAAGGTCCGCCACCCCGAACTCCCGTACACCCCGGGGGTGTCGGTGAACAGCAGGGACCAGGCGCAGCCTTCCGTGAGCATGGTGGCCGTGGCCGCCGCGAGCAGTCCGCGGACCAGTCCCCTGCCCCGGGCCTCGGGCCGGGTGGCGACGCTGCCGATGCCGCCGACGCGGTGCGGGGCGCCGTGGGCGTCGCGCACGGTGCGCGGAACGTACACGACGGCGGCGTCGAGGGTTCCGTCGTGCCGGGCCGCGACGAAGGTGCGGTGGTGGCGGCCCTCGTCGAGCGCGTACAGAGCGGGAAGGTGCGGGGCGTCGCCGAAGCAGCGCGCCCACAGGGCGTGCAGGGCGGGTTCGTCGGACGGGGTGGCCGTGCGGATCACAGGACGAGGTTCCCGTCGGTGCGCACGTGGTCGCCGGGTGCGGGCAGCGCGGTGCGGTCGGTGCCGCGCTCGACGCACGCCGTGTACAGCAGGTCGGCGCAGGCGTCGGCTTCCAGGTGGAGGCGGCCGCCGGTGAAGCGGCTGCCGGTGGCGGCGTAGTGGTTCGTGCCGGTGGCGATCCGGACGTGGGCGGTGCCGGGGTCGTCGGTGGTGCTGGTCAGGCCCGTCAGCTGCCAGGTGACGGCGCCGTCACCGGCGGCGCGGCCCAGCAGCGCCTTGGCCGTGTTGGTGCCGGTGAGGCGGGCGCCGCTGATCTCGACGCTCTGGTCGCGGACGGCGGTCAGTTCGATGCCGGTGTCGGTGAAGGTGCCGCCGTCGACGACGAGGCGGGCGGCGCCGACGGAGAGCGGCGCGGCGTCCGCGGCGCCCTCGACGGTGCAGTCCGTGAGGTGGACGGGGCCCGCTCCGCGCAGCACGAGCCCGTCGGCGCCCTTGATGACGCAGCGTTCGAAGTGGACGGGCGCGGTCACCGGCGTCTGCACCAGCACGCCGCCCGCGGGCGGCGTGAAGACGCAGTCGCTGATCACGGTCGGCCGGGCCGAGCGGGCGGAGCGCTGGGCGACGGCGAAGGTCTTCGCGGTGCAGCCGCGCAGCTGTGCCCCGTCGGCATTGACGGTGAGGGTGCCCGCCTGGTCGAAGGTGGGGCGGGCGAGGACGGTGACGTCCTCCAGGGTCAGGTCGGTGATCTTCGTGTTGGCGGTGAACCAGGAGCAGACGTGTCGCCGTACGGTGATCCGCTTGGCCGAGATGCCCCACTGGGCACCGGAGTTGGCGATGTCCATCAGGCCGGAGTTGCCGTCGAAGAGGAGGTCGTGCTCGTACTGGCCGTGGGTGGTGAAGGGGTTGCCGCCCGCGTCGTCCCCATCGCCGTGGCAGTTGACGACGGTGCAGTAGGCGGACGCCGTCAGGTCGTTCAGGTGGCGCACGTTGCTGGTGGTGCAGTCGGCGACGCGGCCGTAGAGGCAGTAGATCTGCTGGGTGAGGTAGCCGGCGCCGCCGTACTCGACGGTCGGCGGGTTCTTCAGGGAGCACTGTTCGGTGCGGAACCGGGTGCACCAGCGCCGCATGATCACGGGCCAGAAGCTGCCGGTGGCGTGGATGCCGGAGACGTCGCAGTCGATCGCGTACTCGTAGGACACGGGGTGGGAGCCGGTGAGTTCGTCGTCGCCCGCGCCCTCGAAGACGAGGTTGCGCACGTGGGCCCGCTCGACCGGCTCGATCCGGGTCCAGGTGAGGGTGCGGCCCTCGGCGAGGGGCCAGCCGTTGAGGTAGCCGACGCGGACGTGGCGCTCGTCGACGATCTCCGTGATCTCGACGAGTTTCTGCAGCTCCCGCTCGTCGCGGCCGCCACCCGCCACCGGGTCGACCTGCACCGCCCACCACTGCCCGACCGCGAAGGCGTCCGCGTCCGGGACGGGGAAGGTGTCGGTGAGTTCGATGACCTCGGACGCCAGCGCGTGGCGGACGGTCGTGTCGGTGGGGGTGCCGCGGAAGGCGAGGACGGCGCCGAAGGGGTTGTCGTGGGTGTTGGCCTCGATGCCGGTGGTGAGCACGCGGTGGCCGTGGAAGTCGAGTTCGATGTTCGAGCGGTGCCACAGATGGCGTTTGCG
>NZ_JAMOLN010000059.1 GCF_024448165.1 Streptomyces longispororuber | reverse complement strand
GGAGTGGTCAGGGCCCCGGCCGACGCGAAGCGGTCGTCCAGGCTGTCGGCGGCCGGGCTCGACCCGGTGTCGGCGGCGTCCTCGTCGTACAACTGGCCCCACCAGTCGTCCTCGTGGACCGGGCGATCGGTGGGCCTCTCCCCCTGCTGGCTCATGCCCTTATTGTCCACAGCACGGGCCGTACGAAAACGGGGCATCGGGAAAATTCCCCCGCAGAAATGGTCCGCCGGGCGGCCCCACCCCCCACGGGAAGGCCGCCCGGCGGACCGGATCGGGTGAGCGTCCGAACTAACGCACGTCGTACGCCCGGGTCACCGTCTGGGTGACCGCGTTGCCCTTGGAGTCGGTCAGCCCCACCTTCAGCGTGACCTCCTTGCCGGTGGCTCCGGTGTGGTCGACCGTGGCCGTCCAGCGTCCGCCCTGACGCGAGGTGGTGGCCTCGGTCCAGGTCTCCCCGCCGTCGTAGGAGTAGGAGAGGGACGCCTTCGTCAGCTCGCCGGGCGTGTAGCCCGCGTGGCCCGTCGCCGTCAGGGCGATCTGCCGGCCGGCGGCCGCCGCGACGGTCTTCATGTCGTCCTCGGGCAGGGCGAGGTGCGGGAAGAGCAGCGGGATGCCCTGCGAGTAGGTGTTCTCCTCCAGGTGCGAGCGGAACGACCAGGTGGTGCTGGTCCGCGGCGAGCGCTGCCAGATCTTGCTGCCGCTGTTCAGCTTCGCGGTGTTCAGGGTCAGTTCGTAGGCGGAGTCGTCGGCCGGGACGGTGAAGACGCCGAACGGCCAGCCGGTGGAGCCGAGGGACTCGCCGTTGCGCTTGAGCTCGACGTTGCCGATGTCGCCGAACGAGCCCTGGACGCCCTGGTGTTCACCGTCGCCCCAGAAGCCGGGCGCGACGCCGATCAGGTCGCCCTGGCGCTCGGCGGCCAGGACCTGCTCGCCGGATTCGCCGAGCGGCGTCGTCGGCGCGAGCGCGCCGCCGTACCACTCCTCGGTGCGCTTCTCGCCCTTCTCGTACGTCCGCACCGGGTCGATCATGAACTCGCCCCACGGGAAGCTGCTGGACACCTGGTGCCCGTAGCCGGTGGTGCCGGGCGAGAAGAGTTCGGTGCGGGTGGACGGCGCGGCGACCAGGCCGAGGTCGCCGAAGGAGGTGGCCAGGCCGTTCGGGCGGGACACCGACGGCAGGTCGATGTAGTCGGTGGCGACGCCCATCGCCTTGTACGTGGCCTTGTTCGCGGCGAGGTCCTTGTCGGCGACGCGGTAGGTGCGGCCGGAGCGGATCTGGCCCTTCTCGGGGAAGGCGAGCGTGTAGACGTACGGGCTCCTGGCCGTCGCCTTCCAGTGCAGCGTCGTGCTGCCCGCGGCGACGCGTGCGGCGAGCGCCGTGCCCTCCGCCGTCTCGACGGCGAGCATCGGCAGCGGCGCGCCGACGAAGCCGACCGCCGGGTACCAGCGGCCCGCGGCCTCCCGGTACAGGACGACGCCCTTGGTGCCGGCCTTGACGGCGGCCTGCGCGACCGTGGTGGTGCTCGCGCCCGCGGGCAGCTTCACCAGGGCCAGCTTGCCCTTGGTGGCGGCCAGTTCGGCGGCCGTGCCGGCGCCGCCGTCGACGATCTCGGCGGTGCCGGTGCCGTCGAGGTTCGAGGAGTTCGTGGAGCCGGTCACCGGGTGCAGGGCGGGTCCGCCGACCACGCCGAACGCGCTGATCTGCGGAGCCGCGGCGCGCCAGAAGCTGTCGAACTCGAAGTCGCCGTCGCGGACTTCGCCCTGGACGTCGGCGTAGTAGCCGCGCACGGTGCGCGAGCCCTGGATGCTGGCCGCGTGCAGCCAGTGGTCGGTGCCGAAGGTGCGGGCGAAGCCGAGGGTGGCGCCGCGGACCTCGGACGTCCGCTCGGTCCTGACGCTCAGCTCGTGGGCCTTGCGGGCGTCGAGGACGACCGTGGTGTCCTTGGTGAGGTTCAGCTGCGGGCGGGACAGGAACGTCGCGGAGTCGACGAGGGTGCCCTCGGCGGCCGGGGTCGCGACGAACGCGGAGAGGAAGTACGCGCCGGGCCTGACCTGGTACGTCTGGTCGGTGGCGCCGTCGTTGACGCGCCGCTCGCCGGACACGTCGTCGGTGCCGATGAGGTCGAGCGAGGAGGCGCCGGCCGCGGGGTCGCCGCGGCGGTCGACGACCTTGACGCGCAGGGTGACCGTCTCGGGCTGGACGTACAGCGAGAACGGGGTGCTGAGGTGCGTGCCGCCGGGGCCGGTGGCGAGGACACGGCCGGTGACGTCGCCGTACTGGGCGGCCTTGAGCGTGGCCGTCGGGTCGATGGCGAGCGGGACCTGCGCGGTGCCGCCGGCCGGGACGGTGACGGAGCGCGCCCCGAGCCTGGCGACGGGCGACTTCACGGCGGAGCCGTCGTTGCCGGTGACGCCGTCGACGGCGAGGGTCAGCTTCACCGGCTTGTCGGTGGTGTTGGTGTACGGCACCTGGACGGTGGTGCGGTCGCTGCTGTCCTGCGGCCAGTTGAAGGTGCCGCCCTGGACGGCGCCGGCGCCGAGGACCGTCTGGTCGACGGCGGCCTTGACGTCGAGCCGGCCGCCGCCGGTCTCGCGCACGTCGCCGGGGATGCCGGCGTCGGCGGAGGCGACCAGCGCCTGCTTGATCTGCTGCGCGGTCCAGTCGGGGTGGCGCTGCTTGACGAGGGCGGCGGCGCCCGCGACGTGCGGCGTCGCCATCGACGTACCGCTCATGGACTGGTACGCGTACACGCCCCGGCCGCCCGCGGCGGCGGCCTTGATCGCGACGCCGGGCGCGGCGATCTCCGGCTTGAGGGTGTGGGTGCGCTGCACGGGGCTGCGGCTGGAGAAGCTCGCGGTCTCGTCGTCGCTGTCGACGGCGCCGACGGTGAGCACCTCGGGGACGCAACCCGGCGCGGAGACGGTGTTGTTGTGCGGTCCGGAGTTTCCGGCGGCGATGACGAAGAGGGTGTTCTTCGCGGACCGGGCGAGCTCCTGGGTGGCCTGCGACATGGGGTCGGAGCAGTCCAGCTCGGACGGGTTGCCGAGGCTCATGGAGACCACGTCGGCGCCCTCGTCGACGGCCCACTGCATGCCGGCGATGATCCACGAAGTGGCGCCGGAGCCACCGTCGTTGAGGACCTTGCCGTTGAGCAGGGTGGTGCCGGGGGCGACGCCCTTCTCCTTGCCGCCGCTCGCCGCGCCGGAGCCGCCGACCGTGGACGTGGTGTGCGTGCCGTGGCCCTGGTGGTCGTCGCTGTCCGCGGAGTCGGTGAAGTTCTTCGACTCGGCGACCCGGCCCTTGAGGTCGGGGTGTTCGGTGTCGACGCCGGTGTCGAGGACGGCGACCTTGGTGCCCTTGCCGTCGTAGCCGGCGGCCCACGCCTGGTCGGCGTGCACCTGCTGCGTGGAGTCGGCGAGCAGCGACTGGACCTTGGCGTCGAGCCAGAGCTTCTTGAGGTCGCCGGCCGCGCGGGAGCGGGGGCTCGTGACGTCGGCCCAGAAGTCGGCGGCCTGCTTCTTGTCGGCCTGCAGGGCGACGCCGCCGACCGGGTCGAGGACGAGGCCGCGCTTCGCGCCGCGCGGGGTGGCGGGCACGCTGCGGGCGACGTCGACGGACGTGTCGTAGGTGGCGATCAGCGGGAGCGTCGCGCTGTGCGCGTCGTCGTAGCCCTGCCGGATCAGCCCGGTGACGTTGAAGAGTTCCTCGTCGACGCGGCCCGCGGCGAGCGCGGCGGCGGCGCCGTCGGGGTAGACGTAGAGGTCCTTGCCGGACTGCCGGGTCTGCAGCAGTGCCGTGCTGCCGTCGGCGGCGGGCAGGGCGGTGGCGGTGGCGGTGCCGTCGGCCCCGGTGGTGACCAGGACCCGGTCGCCGGTGACCAGCGTGACCGTCGCGGTGGTGTTCTTCGCGGACGCGGCGGCGGCGCTGCCGACGAGCGGCCGGCCGCCGTCCGGGGCACTCCCCTCCGCGGCCCCGGACGGGACGGCCGCCGTGACGGCCAGAACGGCTGCGGTCGCCGCTCCCAGGGCCGTACGCGATATCGGGCGCATCGCTCTCCCCAAGTGAAGAAGCGCAGGTGAATACGGGAGAAATGCCGTATTCCCGGCGGGTGTTGGTGCTGCGGTGGCGCCACATTGGCAGAGTGACGGCCGGTACAGGGAAGATGGGCGCGGCGGGAATGCGCCGTGGCTGTTTCCCGCCACGGGGGTGACGGAACGGAACGCCAGGGAGGGGCATCGCCGCATGCTGGGTGCGATAGGTCTGGACGAGGTGCACGAGACGGCGTACCGCGCCCTGGTGTCGGTGGGCGCCGCCGACGTGCAGGATCTCGCGCGCCGGCTCACGCTCGCCGAGCACGACACCGAGCGCACCCTGCGCCGTCTGGAGCGGCACGGCCTCGCCGCCCGGTCGTCCGCACGGCCCGGACGCTGGGTCGCGGCGCCGCCCGGGATCGCGCTCGGCGCGCTGCTCATCCAGCAGCGGCACGAACTGGAGAAGGCGGAGCTGGCGGCGGCGCTGCTCGCCGAGGAGTACCGGTCGCAGGCCTCCGAGCCCGCCGCGCACGACCTCGTCGAGGTGGTCACCGGGTCGGCCGCCGTCTCACAGCGCTTCCTGCAGATCCAGCTCGGCGCGTCCGAGGAGGTGTGCGCGCTCGTCACCGGCAACCCGATCGCGGTCACCGCGGGCGACAACGACGCCGAGGCGCAGGCCGTGGGCCGTGGTGTGACCTACCGGGTGGTGCTGGAGCGCGAGGTGCTCTCCCAGCCGTCGGGCCTGACCGACCTGTCCGCGGCGATCGGCCGGAACGAGCAGGTGCGGGTGGTGGACCGGGTGCCGACCAAGCTGGTCGTCGTCGACCGGAACCTCGCCATGGTGCCGCTGACGTCGAGCGAGGCCGAGCCGGCGGCGCTCGTGGTGCACGCCAGCGGACTGCTGGAGTCGCTCACCGGGCTCTTCGAGGCGGTGTGGCGCGAGGCGCTGCCGCTGCGGCTCGGCGAGGGCGGTGACGTGGACGAGGCCGACGGCTCGGGACCGGACGGTACCGATCTGGAGATCCTGTCCCTGCTGCTGGCCGGGCTCACCGACGCGAGCGTGGCGAAGCAGCTGGACCTGGGTCTGCGGACGGTGCAGCGGCGGGTGAAGCGGCTGATGGAGCTGGCGGGCGTGACGACGCGGCTGCAGCTCGGATGGCATGCGTACGAGCGGGGCTGGGTCGCCCGCTGACGTCCCATTGGGCCGCTGCTGACCTGCGCTTTCCCCCCGGCTGGGGGACCCTTGGCAGATGGGACCGTGGGAACTCCTGCTGGTCGGGGCCGTGATGGCGCTCGGCGTGTGCGGGGTGCTGGTGCCGGGGGTGCCCGGTTCGTGGCTGGTGTGGGCCGCGGTCGCCGTGTGGGCGTTGCGCGATCCGTCCGGTCTGGCCTGGGGCGTGCTGGTGGGCGCCACCGTCGTGCTGCTCGCCTCGCAGGTGCTGCGCTGGCAGCTGCCGCCGCGCCGGCTGCGGCAGGCGGGCGCGACGCGCAAGCTCGCGCTGTGGATGGGCCTGGGGGCGGTCGTCGGCTTCTGCGTGGTCCCGGTGATCGGGGCGATCCCGGGCTTCGTCGGCGGGATCTACGTCGCGGAGCGGCTGCGGCTGGGCGGGCACGGGGACGCTGCCGCTTCGACCAGGACGGCCATGCGGGCCGGAGGGTCCAGCGTGCTGGCCGAGCTGTTCGCGTGTCTGCTGATCGTAGGTGCGTGGGTGGGAGCCCTGATCTGGGGCTGAGGCGCCCGGTCCGATGGTCCGCCGTGACGGTGCGCCGCCGCGTCCGCGGGTCGTCGGCGGCTGGTCGCGCAGTTCCCCGCGCCCCGAGGCATGCGCTCCGCGCAGCTTCTCCGAGAGCGGAGCTCACCTGAGGACGGCGGACGAGTAGATCGGATCTATCCCTCACTATTGACTCACCAGTGCCTCATCTCTAGCTTTCAGCGCGGGATAGCTCCGATGAATCGTCGAGCCCAGGAGGCGCCATGCCAAGCCCGTCCAGACGAACCGTGCTCGCCACCGGATCCGCGCTGGGCGGTGCGGCCCTGGTGGGCACCCTGCCCGGACAGGCGACCGCGGCCGGGCCCGTCACCGCCGGCGGCGGACCGGTGCAGGGCGGACCGGTGCAGGCGGGTCCCGACGCCTGGCGCACCGTCCTCGACGACGCCGACCTGGTCTGGCAGAAGATGCCGACGACCTGGTACGAGGGCCCGTACCTGGGCAACGGCCTGCTCGGCAGCGGCATCTACCAGGAGCCGGGCAAGAACGCGGTCCGCTTCAACGTCCAGCACTCCGAGGTGCAGGACCACCGGCCGCAGTTCGGCTCGCTCTTCGGTCTCGCCCGGCTGCCGATCGGCCACTTCACCCTGGAGCCCGTCGGCACGATCACCGGCCTCGACTGGCGGCTGCGGCTGCGCGACGCCGAACTGACCGGCACGCTCACCACCGACAAGGGCACCCTGACACTGCGCGCCCAGGTCACCAACGCGCTCTCCGTGCTCGCCGTCGAGGTCACCCCGAGCGAGGGCGAGGCCGGTTTCCGGTGGGTCTTCCACCCGGCCGAGGCGAAGAGCCCGCGCGCCGCGTTCCAGCCGATACCGGCCGGGTACGAGGGCAATCCGCCCGCCGAGGTCGGCTCGTACGACGGGGACGTGACGGCGTCCGTGCAGTCGCTGCTGTCCGGCGGCGAGCACGTCACCGCGTGGCGCGAGCGGGACCGGGACGGGGTGCGCACCCTGTACGTGACCGTGCGGCACTCGTACCCGAAGGCCACCGCCCGCGACAAGGCGCTCGCCGCGGTCAGGGACGTCGCCCGGCTCCCCTACGACGCCCTCGCCGCCGGGCACCGCGCCTGGTGGCACGCGTACTACCGCAAGAGCTTCCTGTCGGTGCCGGACGCCCGGATCCAGCGGTTCTACTGGATCCAGCTGTACAAGACGGCGTCCGCGGCCCGCCGCGACGCCCCGGTCATGGCGACCAGCGGCCCCTGGCTGGAGCCCACCCCGTGGCCCGCGACCTGGTGGAACCTCAACGTGCAGCTGGAGTACTGGCTGATCCACGGCTCCAACCACCTCGAACTCGACGCGGTGACCCGGGCGCTCGGCGAGTTCCGGGACAACCTCACCGCCGAGATGGCGGCCCCGTACCGCGCCGACTCGCTGGGCATCCCGCGCACCACCGACATCCACCTGGTCAACGGCGGCGCCACCAGCAACGCCCAGGGCTACGGCGTCGGCATCCCCGGCCAGGCCACCCCCACGCCCGAGGTCGGCAACCTCACCTGGGCGCTGCACAACGTGTGGCTGAGCTACCGCCACACCATGGACGAGCGGATCCTGCGCGACACCCTCTACCCGCTGCTGCGCAAGGCGATCAGCTACTACCTGCACTTCCTGGAGCCGGGCGCGGACGGCAGGCTGCACCTGCCGGCGACCTTCTCGCCCGAGTACGGCGGCAACACCCGCGACTGCAACTACGACCTGATGCTGCTCACCTGGGGCTGCCGGACCCTGCTGGAGTCGGCCGAGGTGCTCGGCATCGACGACGACCTGGCGCCGCGCTGGCGGGAGGTGCTCGCGAAGCGGGTGGCGTACCCGACCGACGCGAACGGCTTCATGATCGGCGCGGACATCCCCTTCGCGAAGTCGCACCGCCACTACTCGCACATGCTGGCCGTCTATCCGCTGTACGAGCTGACCGGCGAGGACGCCGACGAGCGGGCCCTGATCGAGAAGTCCCTCGCCCACTGGGTCGGCTTCGAGGGGGCGCTCCAGGGCTACACGTTCACGGGCGCCGCCTCGATGTCGGCGCTGCTCGGCAAGGGCGAGGACGCGCTGAAGTACCTGGGCCAGCTGATGAGCCGCTTCATCCAGGCCAACACCATGTACAAGGAGTCGGGGCCGGTCATCGAGACGCCGCTGTCGGCGGCCCAGTCGCTGCACGACATGGTCTGCCAGTCGTGGGGCGGGACCATCCGGGTCTTCCCGGCGCTGCCCGCCGCCTGGGCGGACCTGGCGGTGCACGACTTCCGCACGCAGGGCGCGTTCCTGCTGAGCGCCGTCCGCGAGAAGGGCGTCACGCGGTGGGTGCGCGTGACGAGCGAGGCCGGTGCGCCGTGTGTCGTGCGGCACGGGATCGCGGGCGCGATCGACGTCCGGGACGGGCACGGCGGCCGGAAGCTGTCGTACGAGGACGCGGGCGACGGCGCGATCCGGATCAGGCTCGGCAGGGGCGAGTCGGCGCTGATCACGGCCGCGGGCGAGCGCCCCGACCTGCGGATCTCACCGGTCACGCCGAACGCGCAGGCGCCGCGCTGGGGGCTGCCCGCATAGGGCCCCGCACGTGCCGGTGACCCTGCGGAAAACCGCGGGGTCACCGGCGCGGATCACCGCACTTTGCCAAACGGTTACCCTCGTAGTGGCACTGATCAGCGGTTTCTAGCCTGGGTGGGAGTTCGGGCAGCAGCCACGGACCCAGTCGATCCCCTTGCCTGGAGACCTCGTATGCACCTCGTGACCACGGCCGCCGCCGCGGAGCCGACCACCGGCATAGCGGGCTGGGCGGCCCACCTCGTCGACGTGCTCGGCGGGCCGGGCGCCGGACTCGCCATCGCCCTGGAGAACCTGTTCCCGCCGCTGCCCAGCGAGGTCATCCTGCCGCTGACCGGATTCGCGGCCGGGCAGGGCGTGATCTCCCTCGTCTCCGCGCTGTTCTGGACGACGCTCGGCTCCGTGGTCGGGGCGGCGGCGCTGTACGGGATCGGCCGGGTCGTCGGGCGGGAGCGGATGTACGCGGTGTGGGGCCGGCTGCCGCTGGTGAAGGTATCCGACCTGGAGAAGACCGAGGCGTGGTTCCTGCGGCACGGCACGAAGGCGGTGCTGCTCGGCCGGATGGTGCCGATCTTCCGCAGTCTGATCTCGGTCCCCGCGGGCGTGGAGCGGATGCCGCTGCCGGTGTTCCTGTCGCTCACCGCGGTCGGCTCGCTGGTCTGGAACTCCGTGCTGGTGCTGGCCGGTTACTGGCTGGGCGACCAGTGGGACCTGGTGGAGACGTACGTGGGCGTGGTCTCGAAGGTGGTGCTCGGGGCGGCGGTCGTCGCGGTGGCCGGGTACCTCGTCGTCCGGCTGCGGGGCCGGGGCAGGCACCGGGAGGCCCGGCCGCGCGTCAGGCAGGACCGGTAGGGTCGGCTTCCGTGCAGGTGACGGGGGCGGACACGGGGATGGGGCGGAGAGCGGCCGGGGTGCTCGCCGGGTGCCTCATCGCGTGCGCGGGGCTGCTGTACCTCACGGCTGCCGGGGCCGTCCTCGGTCCCTTCCTGCTGTGGCCGCGGACCCGTGCGGGGGCGCGGGCCGCGCTGACCGCGGGGGCCCGCCGGATCGCCGCCCTGGACCGGCGCCGCCGCGGTGCCCTCTTCGGCGACCGCTTCCCGCTGCACTACACACCGCGGGACGGGCAGGTGCTGCGGTACGTCGCCGCGCGGACGTACGCGGGAACGGTCACCACGGTCACGCTCGCCCTGTTCGCGTTCGGCGGCGTCCTCGCGGCGGTGTTCCTCGCCGCGCTGGTGACCGGCCGGGTCGGCGTCGCCGAACTCCTCGGGCAGCTCCTGCTGGGCGGCGCCCTGCTCTTCCTCGGCGTGCAGGGGCTGCGTTCCCTGTACGTCCTCGACGCCCGGCTGGCCCGCGACACCTTCGGCCCCTCGGAGCGGGAACTGCTGCGGCGCCGCATCGACGAACTCGCCACCAGCCGCGCCGCGGTGGTGCACGCCGTCGACGCGGAGCGCCGCCGCATCGAGCGCGATCTGCACGACGGGCTCCAGCAGCGGCTGGTCGCGCTCGCGATGCTGCTCGGCCGGGCCCGCCGCCCCGGCCGCACCCCGGAGCAGGCCGACGCACTGCTCCGGCAGGCGCACGAGGAGTCCCGGGCCGTGCTGACCGAACTGCGCGAGGTGGCCTGGCGGGTGTATCCGTCGGCGCTCGACGGGCTCGGTCTGCGCGAGGCGCTCGGCGGCGTCGCGGAGCGCAGTCCGGTGCCGCTGCGCCTGGCCTTCGACGTACCGGACCCACTGCCCCAACTGGTCGAGACGGCCGCCTACTTCGTCGTGTCGGAAGCGGTGACGAACGCCGCCAAGCACGCCGCGGCCACCACCGTCAGCGCCGAACTGGCCGTGTCGGGCGGCGTGTTGACCGTGTCGGTGCGGGACGACGGGGGCGGCGGCGCCGATCCCGCGGGCAGTGGACTCGCCGGACTGCGCGGCCGCGTCGAGGCGCTCGACGGCCGGCTGCGCGTCTCCAGCCCCGCAGGGGGACCCACCATCGTGACCGCGGAGCTGCCGTGCGTGTGATCATCGCCGAGGACTCGACCCTGCTGCGCGAGGGTCTGGTGCGGCTGCTGGCCGAGGAGGGGCACGAGGTCGTCGCCGCGCTCGGTGACGCCACGACGCTGCCCGACACGGTCGACGAGCTCACGCCCGACGTCGTGGTCGTCGACATCCGGATGCCGCCGACCCACACCGAGGAGGGACTGCGGGCAGCCCTGGAGATCCGTGAACGCCGCCCGCGGACCGGGGTGCTGGTCCTCTCCCAGCATGTGGAGCGCACCTACGCGGCGCAGTTGCTGGCAGGCGGCGCCGAGGGCGTCGGCTATCTGCTCAAGGACCGGGTCGCGCAGGTCGAGGAGTTCCTCGACGCCCTGACCCGGATCCGGGCGGGCGGCGCGGTCATCGACCCGGAGGTCGTACGGCAGTTGGTGGGCCGCTCCACCCGCACCGATCCGCTGTCCCGGCTGACGCCGCGCGAGCGCGACGTCCTCGACGTGCTGGCGCAGGGCCACACGAACGCGGGCATCGCCGGACGTCTGCACCTGTCGCTCAGCGCGGTCGAGAAACACCTGAACACGGTCTTCGACAAACTCGAACTGCCGCGCACCACCGGCTACAACCGGCGGATCCTGGCGGTCCTGCGCTATCTGGAGGCATGACTGATGGACCGGGTGAGAGAGTTGCCGCCCGCGGGGGCGGTGCGCCTGTGGCTGGTGACGACGGACGCGGACCCCGCGGGGACCGCCGGCGGCACGGACGTCCTGGACGCGGACGAGCGGCGGCGCGCCGCCGCCTTCCGCCAGGACCGGCACCGGACGCGGTACGTCGCCGCGCACCTGGCGCTGCGCGGCATCCTCGGCGAGCGTCTCGGCCGCCCGCCCGGCGCCGTACGCTTCGTCCGCCTGCCGTGCCCCGACTGCGGCCGCCCGCACGGCCGGCCGGCCCTCGCGGACGTCCCCGGCCCGCACTTCTCCCTCTCGCACAGCGGCGACCTCGCGCTCGTCGCGGTCGCCGACGCACCGGTCGGCGCCGACATCGAGGCGCTGCCCACGCCGGAGACCGCCGACGAACTGACGGTCGTCCTCCACCCCCGGGAGCAGGCCGAACTCGCGGCCCTCGCCTCCCCGTCGGAGCGCTGCCTCGCGGTGGCCCGCACCTGGGTCCGCAAGGAGGCCTACCTCAAGGGCATCGGCACGGGCCTGGCCCGCGGCGCCGACCTCGACTACGTCGGCACGCTCCCCGACTCCCCCACCGCTCCCGACGGCTGGACGGTGCGCGACGTCCCGGTGCCGTCCGGCTACACGGCCGCGGTCGCCATCGGCCCGGCGGTCAGCCCTGGTGGACGCCCTCCAGGGTGAGCAGCTGGACCTTGCGCTCCAGGCCGCCCGCGTACCCGGTGAGCGAGCCGTCGGCGCCGATCACCCGGTGGCAGGGGCGGAGGATCAGGAGGGGATTGGCCCCGACCGCTCCGCCGACGGCCCGGACGGCGGCCCGCGAGGCCCCGATGGCGGCGGCCACGGCCCCGTACGTGGTGGTGGCGCCGTACGGCACGTCGTCGAGCGCGTCCCACACCCGCCGCCGGAAATCGGTGCCGTGCGGACTCAACTCCAGCTGGAACTCCTTGAGTTCACCGGCGAAGTAGGCGTCGAGCTGTTCCCTGGCCGCGCCGAAGGGCCCGGGATCGGTCACCCAGCCGGCCTCGACCGTGCGCCCGCCCTTCTGGCCGGGGACCGAGAGGGAGGTGAGGGCGCCGGTGGAGTCGGCGGTCAGCAGCAGCTCGCCGAGCGGGCTGCACAGGGTGGTGCAGTACGTCTGGTCGGTGCTCACAACTGTCCTTCTACGTCGAGGTGTCGGCGCGCGTACGACCGCCAGGGCCGCCATGCTGCGCAGGAGACGAGGTCGCCCGGTACGGCCACGTCGGGATCGCCCAGGGCGCGCAGCCGGATCAGGGCGACGGTGCGGGCATCCATCCCGGGCAGGGCGCGCAGCACCGCTTCGGCGTCGTCGCGGTCGGCGCCCGGGTCCAGGCGCAGGGCGCCGTCGGCGAGGGCGCGGGCCAGGGCGCCCAGCGTGCCCGGTTCGTCGACCAGCGCGTCCGGCGCGGGGAAGACCCGGTCGAGGGCGCCGCAGGGCGCGTCGAGCCGCTTGCCGTACCGCTCGACCAGCCGGGCCGACGCCACGGGTCCGGCCAGGATCCGCACGGCCAGCTCGTCGGGGTCGGCGGCGCCGGGCGAGCGCAGTCCGGGGCGGGCGGCGACCAGCGGGGCGAGCCGGGGATCGGCGCCGAGCCGCTCGTCGATCGCGTACGGGTCGGCGTCCAGGTCGAGGAGCCGGCGCAGCCGCCCGACCGCGGTCGTCAGGTCCCGCAGGTCCGTGAGGTGGATCCGGGCGTCGAGCCAGCCGCCGCGGTGCTCGGCCTGCGCGCCGGTCTGCTCGTGCCCGGCCTCGTCGACGGAGACGATGCCGGTCCCGTAGGGCAGGCGCAGCGTGCGCCGGAAGATGCGGGAGCCGGTGGCGCCCGTCAACTCCTCCATCCCTTCGACGAGTTCACGTCCGAGCAGGTCGAAGACCGGGGTGGCCTGGTACGCGCCGCGGTGGGCGAGGCGCAGCGGGATCCCGGCGACGGAGGCGACGGCCCTGCGCTCCTCGGCGCGGCCCGGGGCGTCGGCCCGCAGCTGCGTGGGCGTGCGGGCGTACACCTCGCGGATCGTGTCGTTGAACTGCCGCACGCTGGCGAATCCCGCCGCGAACGCGATCTCGGTGACCGGCAGCGGGGTGGTCTGCAGCAGGACGCGTGCGGTGTGGGCGCGCTGGGCCCGGGCGAGGGCGACCGGGCCCGCGCCGACCTCGGCGGTGAGCTGGCGCTGGACCTGGCGGGCGCTGTAGCCAAGCCGGGTCGCGAGGCCGCCGACGCCCTCCCGGTCGACGATGCCGTCCCCGATGAGGCGCATCGCCCGGCCGACCACGTCCGCCCGTACGTTCCAGGCGGCGGAGCCCGGTACGGCGTCGGGCCTGCACCGTCGGCAGGCCCGGAAGCCGGAGCCCTGGGCGGCGGCGGCCGTGGCGTAGAACCGTACGTTCTGGCGCTTCGGGGTGACCGCGGGGCAGCTGGGGCGGCAGTAGATCCCGGTCGTCTCGACAGCGAAGAAGAACTCCCCGTCGAACCGGGCGTCGCGGCTGCGCACGGCTTGGTAGCGCGTGTCTTCGTCGATCATCACGCTCCCAGTGTCGCGCGTGGCGCTCCGCTGGGCTGGCGGGATTCGGACACGACCCTGCCCCCGACGGTCCGTCGCCGTCCGCGGGCCCGGTGGGGCTGGTCGCGCAGTTCTCCCTGAGATGGCGCACGAAGTGCGCATCTCAGGGGCGCGGGGAACTGCGCGAGAAGCCCCCACCCACCCGCAGATGCCCTACGACAAGCGGCCCCGCTTCATCTGCATCGCCTCACGCCCCATCCGCCCCCGCTGCTTCCAGACCTGCCGCATCTCGTCCCGCAACCGCGCATCCGTCCGCGCGGCCAGCCGCTGGTTCTCCCGGAGCAGCTTGCGGTAGCTGTCGAGGCGCCGCTGGTGCAGCGTCCCGTCGGCCAGCGCAGCGACCACCGCACAGCCGGGCTCGACCGTGTGCGCGCAGTCGTGGAAGCGGCACCCTTCGGCCAGCGCCGTGATCTCCGCGAACACCTGCTCCACCCCGCCCTCGGCGTCGTAGAGACCGACCCCGCGCAGCCCTGGCGTGTCGATGAGGACACCGCCGCCGGGCAGCACGAACAGGTTCCGGGTGGTCGTGGTGTGGCGTCCCTTGCCGTCGAGGTCACGGACGGCCTGGACGTCCATCACGTCCGCCCCGAGCAGCGCGTTGGCCAGCGTCGACTTCCCCGCGCCGGACTGGCCGAGCAGCACGGACGTGCCGCCTGCCACGACGGCGCGCAGCACCTCGGTCCCGTCGCCGTCGAGCGCGCTGACGGGCAGCACCTGCACGCCGGGCGCGGTCGTCTCGACGTCGGAGACGAGGTAGGACAGGCCCACCGGGTCGGGCACGAGGTCCGCCTTGGTGAGCACGACGAGCGGTTGGGCACCGGATTCCCAGGCGAGCGCCAGGAACCGCTCGACGCGGCCGAGGTCGAGCTCGGCGGCGAGGGACACCGCGATGATCGCGTGGTCCACGTTCGCGGCGAGGATCTGCCCCTCGGACCGCTTGGAGGAGGTGGACCGTACGAAGGCGGTCCGGCGCGGCAGGTACGCCTGGACGTAGCGGGGGTCGCGGCCGTCGGGGTCGACGGCGGCCCAGTCACCGGTGCAGATGACCTTCATCGGGTCGCGCGGCACGACGTACTCGGTGTCGGCGCGGACGACCCCCTCGGGGGTGATGAGATCGCACTGCCCGCGGTCGACGCGCAGCACCCGGCCGGGCACGAGCCCGCGCTCGGCGAACGGGGCGAACTCGGCCGCCCAGAGGCCGTCCCAGCCGTAGGCGGCGAGGGACGAGAGAGGGGACTGGTCAGCGCTGTGAGAGCTGAGAGACAAGGGGGGACCCTTCGAGGGGCGGCCCCGGCTGCACGGAGAGGAGAAGAGAAGAAGAGAGGGTGTCAGCCGATGCGGGCCACGGAGGTGGACGGAACGGACTTCCGGATGCGGGCAACGCCCGTCGCAACGACAGTCATCGGTCAACACCTCCAGGTCTCTCACACGCGGTGAACAGCGGCGGCACGGAGCGGCCGCAGCAACGGGAACGACCATAACCACCCGCCCCGGCACCGCGCCACCGGTTTTTGGCCGGGCGCACCGCGGGCCGGTGCGCGCCTCACACCGGCAGCCCCTTCGGTTCCTTCACCCGCTTCATGATGATCTGCGAGTTCACCTCGGTGACCCCGTCGAGCGTCGTGAGCCGCTCGATCCACAGCCGCTCGTACGCGGCCAGGTCGGCGACCGCGATCCGCAGCAGACAGCCGGGGCTGCCGAAGAGCCGGTACGCCTCGATGACGTCGGGGATGTCCTGGAGGGCGCGCTCGAACGCCTCGACGGACTCCCGGTCGCGGCGCACCTCGATGGAGACGAGCACCTCGAAGCCGCGGCCGACGGACTCCGGGTCGACGATCGCCCGGTAGCCCTGGATGACGCCGTCCTTCTCCAGCTGGCGCACCCGGCGCATGCAGGGGGACGGGCTGAGGCCGACGCGCTGGGCCAGCTCCTGGTTGCTGAGACGGCCGTCGCTCTGGAGCTCGCGCAAGATATTCAGGTCGATCCGGTCCATGACGCAATCATGCGCTACGTAACGCGCGTCCGTCCGCCAGGATTCGCAATCCGATTGCGCACATTCCGCCTTATCCTTGCGGAAGATCGAACATACGACCCCTTCGCGAGGCATTCTCCATGGAACGCATACGGCCCCACGCACCGCGCCGCATCACCCTCATCAGCACCGGCGGCACCATCGCCAGCCGCTGGCAGGGCACCGGCTACGCGGCCGACGCCGGCGGCGACACCGTGCTGGCCAGCGCCGCCGTGCCGGACGGGGTCGAGGTGAAGGTCGTCGACCTGTTCAACATCAACAGTTCGCAGATGACGACCGAGCGGCAGCTGGCGCTGCTGCGCACCGTCCGCGAGACGCTCGCGGACCCGGACGTCGACGGCATCGTCGTCACGCACGGCACGGACACCCTGGAGGAGTCCGCCTTCCTGCTCGACCTGTACCACGACGATCCGCGCCCGGTGGTGTTCACGGGCGCCCAGAAGCCGCTCGGCGCGACCGACGGCGACGGTCCGGGCAATATGTACGACGCTCTTCAAGTCGCCGGTTCCGTGAGGGACCTGGGCGTGCTCGTGGTCTTCGACGGCAAGGTGCACGCGGCGCGCGGCACCGTGAAGACGCAGACCCTCGCCACCGACGCGTTCGCCGACCCCTCGGCGGCCGGTCCGGTGGGCCGCCTGGGCTTCGGCCGGGTCGACATCCGCCGCGCCCCCGACCGCCCGGCCGCCCTGCCGGGACCCGTCGCGGACTCCGGTGTCCCGCGCGTGGACGTCGTCATGCACCACAGCGACGCCGACCCCGCCCTCTTCGAGGCCGCGCTCACCGCGGGCGCCCGGGGCATCGTGCTGGTCGCGACCGGCGCGGGCAACGCGACGCCCGCGTTCGTCGACGCGGTCGCCGCCGCCGTCCGCCGGGGCGTGCTGGTCGCCGTCTCCACCCGGGTCCCGGCCGGACCGCTCGCCGAGATCTACACCGGCGGCGGCGCCGTCGACCTGGTCGCCGCGGGCGCCGTGCTCAGCGGGACGCTGCGCGCGGGCCAGACCCGGGTCGCCGTCCTGGCGGCCCTGCTCTCGGACGCCGCACCCGCCGCCCGTACCGACGCGCTGCGCCGCCTCGTCGCGGCGCCCGCCGACACCTCCACGGACGAGCGGGCCGCTGCCTGAGCGGAGCTCAGGCGGCCTCCCTGCGGGCGGTCAGACGATGCCCGCCTCCCGCAGGACACGGTCCATCTCCGGTACCGGCAGGCCCGGATTGCGGGCCGCCGATGACTCCGTGAAGGGGTCGGCCAGCAGGCGGGGCAGATGGTCCGGGGCCAGATGGGGGTGGGCCGCCGCGACGGCGCGGACCAGGTGGTTGGCGTCGTGGCTGAGGCGGTCCACCAGAGCCGGGTCCGCCTCCGGGTCGTACAGGGCCTCCCGGCGGATCTCCGGGTTCTCGTGGTCGGCCAGGGACGCGAGCCGGTGCAGCGGGAAGCCCGGGTGCTGGAGCAGGGCGCCGCGGGTGATCACCTTGGCCTCCTGGTAGACCGGCCACAGCAGCTCGGCCGGCGCGTCGGCGTGGTTCTCGCACAGCAGCAGCCGTACGGCGAAGTCCTCGTCGGCGGCGAGCAGCCGGACGAGGTCGGGCGGCAGGTGCGGGTTGCAGGCGGCGCCCCGGCGCAGACCGGTGTGCGCCGACGTCGCGGCCCGCCGCATCGTGTCCTCGTCGGTCGCCTCGTAGGTCCAGCGGGCCGGGTGGACGCGGGCCTGCGGCAGGACCTCGTGGTCGATGCGGGTGCGCTGCTCCTCGGTGAACTCCGGGCGCATGGACACGGCCAGCCGGACCAGCGGCTGGTGGTGCCGGGCCAGTTCGTCGACGAGGTCGGCGGGCAGGTGCGGGTTGGCGGCGAGCTTCCCCAGTGTCCAGATGTCGCCCGTCGCCCGCACCTCCAGCGCGAGGGCGCGGTCCAGCTGGGCCTGCTCGATGGCGTCCCCGTCACCGGCGCGCACCACCTCGGGGACGAGTTCGGGCCGTCGGCGCCAGCTGCGCGCGGCGGCCCTGGCCCGCACCTTCGGCTCCGGGTCGTCGAGCAGCCGGTCGAGGATCTCGGCGGGCGGGTCGGCCCACTGCTCCAGGACCAGTTCCCGCACGAGCGCGTGCTCGTCGCGGCTGAGCAGCTCGTACGTCTCCGCCGGCAGCTGCTCGACCTTCGTGCGGAACGGCGTCGGGCCGCCCGCGACCGCCGCCCGCACCATCGGGTCGGGATCCGTGGCGAGGCGGGCGCGCTGGGCGGCCGGGGCGCTCCAGACGTCGGCGAACCAGCCGCGCAGCCTGCGCTCGGGGTGCGTGACGATGGCGTCGTACACCTCGTCCGGCACGATCCCGCGCTGCGCGATCCAGTACGCCTCCTGCCGCCCGGACCGCAGGATCCGCAGCAGCACGGAGGCGGGAGCGGCCGGATTGCGCGCCACTCCCGCCAGCTGCGTGTCGTTGAGCACCGCTGTCCCCTGCTTCCCCTGTCTCCCCTGGTCCGGGGGCAGAGGTTACGCCTGCGGCGTCTCGACCGCTTCCGAGTTCGGGGCCAGGCTGTCCATGAACGAGCTGACCGAGAAGACGGCGCGGCCGGCGCCCGCGGGACCGTATCCGGGCGGGGACGACAGGCCGAACTCGTCCATCGTCGAGCGGTACGCGTCGAGCAGCCGGATGTGGTACTCCAGCGGCGCCCCGTTCGGGTTCTCCTTGCCGAGCGGCGTCGTCGGCTCCGGGCACCAGGTGGTGAAGCGCGGCGTGATGCCGTGCGACATGAAGAAGCGCAGGCCCTCCGTGGTGGAGGCGATGGCCTCGTCGACCGTCTTGAAGCCGAACGGCTCGGCCATCTCGACGCCCGCGACGAAGTTCGGGATCACGTTGCGCGCGCCGAAGACCTCGGTCGAGTCGAGGATGCGCTTGTGCCACTCGTCACGGCCGACGTACCGCTCCTTGCCGGGGCAGTACATCTTGAACAGGTACTCGTCCCACACCTCGAAGTTGGGGTGGTAGATCTGCACGCCGTAGTCCTTGAAGCGCTGCACGTCGTCCTTGGGCAGCGCCTGGGCGACGACCTTGCCGATCCAGCGCCCCGGGAAGTGCTCCTCGATGGCCTTGGCGTACCGGCCGTAGAAGTCGGCCTCGTCCAAGCCCTGGACCTTCGACGTGATCGCGCCGCCGGTGAGGGTGTACGCGGTGGACGCCTTCGCGGTGTCGTACTGGTCGATGATCGACAGCGCCTCGAGGACCTCGTCGACGTCCTTGACGCCCGTGTACGGCCGGCCGGCCGCCTTGTGCTGGCGCCAGTTGTGGTTGATGTCGCAGTACTGGCACTCCTCCTTGGCGCCGAAGTACTGGCAGACCCGGAACGCGGTCAGGTAGATCAGGTAGCCCCACTGGATGGTGGGGGCCACCTCCATGACCGACTTCCCGTTGGAGAGCTTGTGGCGGTAGTACTCCGGCATCGGCGGCACGCCCACGTCGGAGATGCGCTTGCCGTCGAGGTAGAGGCCGAGGACACCGTCCTCGTTCGCCGCCACCCGGTACGGGGACGACGGGTTCACACGGACCGAGACGACGGTGCGGCGCAGGTCGTAGGGGCCGCCCGTGAGGACGATCTCCTCCGGCGGGCGGCGCAGCGCGGCCTCGCCGAGCTCGGGGAGCGTGCCGTGGTCGAAGGAGAAGATGAAGTACGACTTCGGCTTCACCTCGCCGTCCTCGTTGTCGCTGAGGGCCGACGGGTCGAACGCCACACCGCCCCGGAGCAGGTCCTCCTTGAAGACCGCTTCCTTGGGAACGTGCGGGAAGCGCTCCATCAGGTCCTCTACCAGCGCCGTACGGCTCTGCATCCCGTTGTCTCCTCGGATCGTCCTTCTGTGGTTCGACACCTCACGGTATGCCCCCGGTTGTCGCTCAGCCCTGCCGGGTCCCCGCTCGGGCCGCGATGTGGGCGGGCGCCGTGATGCCGGAGGGCAGCGCCGGGTCGGCGGTGGGGGCGCCCCAGCGGGAGGTCAGGGGCAGGGTGCCGGCCCACAGGCCCAGCTCGGCGTCGGGTGAGTCGGCGTCGTCCGGCGGGCCCGCGCTGATCTTGACGGAGGCCTCGTCGAGGGAGAGGGCGAGGACGGTCGTGGCGGCGAGCTCCTTGCGGTTCGGGCGGCGCGCGTAGTCCCACTGCCCGGGGGCCGTGTGCTCGGTGAGGATGCGCAGCGCCTCCGTCTTCTCGGTGTCGTCGGTGATCCTGCGCGGCACGCCGTAGATCATCGCGCAGCGGTAGTTCACGCTGTGCTCGAAGACGGAGCGGGCCAGCACCACGGCGTCGACGTGGGTGACGGTGACGCATATGGGGGCGTCGGGGTCGGCGGCCAGGCTGCGGCTGGCCACCGACCCGTGCACGTACAGGTACCGCTCGTCACGCCCGTAGACCGTCGGGACGACCATGGGGCCGCCGTCGACGGTCACGCCCAGGTGGCAGACGAAACCCGTGTCGAGGATCACCTCGAGGTCCGCGCGCTCGAAGCTCGCCTTCTCCTTCATACGGCGCAGCCGGGTGCGGTCCGTCGGCGTGAGGGTGCGGGAGGGCCCTGAGTGCGAGGAGTGCGTCATGCGCCGGAACAGTACTCCGGGGTGATCAAGCTGCCGTCACCGGTGCTTGAACCAGGCCTGCGCGTCCGTCGGCGCGCCGTCGTAGTCGAACAGGGCCTGGTTCTCCCACGCGTTGCCGCTGGACGGGTCCGTCGGGTCCCAGCCGTTGCCGGCGGCGGCGGTCCAGGCGGCGTCCCACCAGTAGGCGCCCAGGCCGAGGCCGTTCGGGACGGCTTCGACGACGTTGAGCAGGTCGCGGAACCAGGCCGCCTGGCCGGCTTCCGTGGCGGGGTACCCGGACACCAGCTCGGAGTCCAGGTCGATCACGTTCTCCCAGCTGTCGTCGCCGCTCAGGGTGAACGGGTAGGCGGTCTCGGCGACGTACAGCGGCTTTCCGTAGCGGGTGGCGAGGTCGTCGGTGTTGGCCTGGAGGTCGGAGAGGGCGCCGTGCCAGTAGCCGTAGAAGGACAGGCCGATGACGTCGAAGGGGACGCCGTGGGAGACGGCGTTGTCGAACCAGGTGCGGTAGAGCGCGTTGTCGCCGCCGTTGGCGAGGTGGAGGGCGACCTTGGTGGACGGGGAGACCGCCTTGGCGGCGTTCGCACCGGACGTCAACAGGCCCGCGAGCTGGGACCAGTTGGCGGTGGATCCGGTCGGCCAGAGCAGGCCCGCGTTCAGCTCGTTGCCGATCTGCACCATGTCGGCGGTGGTGCCCTGCGCCTTGAGGGCGTTGAGGACGTCGTACGTGTGGTCGTAGACGTCGGTCCTGAGCTGGGCGTACGTGTGGCCCGACCAGGCCGAGGGGATCGTCTGGGCGCCCGGGTCGGTCCAGGTGTCGGAGTAGTGGAAGTCGACGAGGAGCTTCAGGCCCGCGGCCTTGACGCGCTTGGCCACGGCGAGGGTGCGGGCCTTGTCGCAGTAACCGTCGGCGGGGTTCACCCAGACGCGGAGGCGGGCGTGGTTCATGCCGGCGGCGGCGAGCACGGCGATCGCGTCCGCGGTGGACCCGGAGGCGTTCTTGTAGACGGCGCCCTTGTCCTCGTTCTTCTTCAGTGACGAGATGTCAGCACCCTTGATGGCGAGGCTGGTTGAGCCCGAGGTGAGGGTGATGTCGTCGAAGTTGGCCCAGTTCCCCGCGTTCGCATCGGAGACGAGCCGGATCGTGACCGTGCCGTCGGTGACGGCGACGGAGGTGACGAGGCGGATCCACGCGCCGTTCGGCGTGGGCGGCAGGTCCGTGCGCTGCTCGCCCGCGGCGCTCTTGAGGGCGAGGTAGGCGGCGTTCTGGCCGCCGCTGGAGCGGACCCAGGCGGTCAGCTTGTACGTGCCGTTGGTGAGGCCGGTGAGGTACTGGTACGTCTCGACCTTGTAGGCCGACGCGGACCAGTGGGCGAGGCGGTAGCCGCCGCTGCGGCCGCCCGCCTCGGCGTAGGCGGCGGACGTGGTGCCGTACGCCGTCCAGCCGGTGACGCCGTTCTCGAATCCGCCGTTGGTCAACGTGGCGGCCGCTGCCGCGTGTTGGGCGGGCAGGGTCAGGGTCGCCGCGCCCGCGAGTGCGGCCGCCAGGACGGCTCTGCGGGTGGTGGTGGCGCGTGGTCCAAAGGTGCCGTGCATCATCGATGTCCCTTCGGTCGGGCGTCTGCCGTGTTGCCGTGTGTTGTGCGGGTGCGGGCCGGTGGGGCTTCTCGCGCAGTTCCCCGCGCCCCTGGAAGCAGCGGCTTCGCCGCGCTTTCTCCTGATGGAGGTGGCGCACGAAGTGCGCACCTCCAGGGGCGCGGGGAACTGCGCGACCAGCCACGACGAAACCCGCACCCGACATCGCAAGAGCCGGAGTTACGGTGCCTCGTCCAGGCGCACCACGCGCACCGCGCCGCCCGGCACCCCCACCTGCCCGGACACCCGCTCCCCGGTGAGGAGTTCGGTGCCGCGCGCCGGGACCTTGACGTCGTCGCCGGTGTGGTTGATCGCGAAGACGTACGTGCCGGAGGCGCCCGAGCGCGTCACGACCTCCACGTCCCGCGGCACCTCGGGCCGCGCCTCGACCCCGGCGTCGTCGCCCGCCGCACCCAGGATCACGTCGAGCGCCGCCGCGGGCAGCCGCGTGGAGACGTACCAGGCCGTGCCCGCGCCGAAGCGGTGCCGGGTGACGGCCGGGCGGCCCGCCGCGAGGCCGTCCGCGTACGTCCAGACGGTCTCGGCGCCGCGGGGCACGACGAACTCCGTCCAGACGTCACCGGTCAGCTCGGCCCCGTCGGGCCCGGACAGCCGGACCGTCTCCCCCGCGAGGAGCGGGGAGAACTCCTCGACGGTGAGCCCGAGCACGTCACGGAAGGCGCCCGGGTACGGGCCCTCGTGCACGGCGTCGTGCTCGTCGACGATGCCGGAGAAGTAGGAGACGACGAGCGTGCCGCCGTTCTCGACGTACTCGCGGAGGTTCAGGGCGGCGGCCTCGGTCGCGAGGTAGAGCGCGGGGACGACGACCATCGGGTAGGCCGACAGGTCGGCCTCCGGGTGGGCGAAGTCGACCGTGAGGTGGCGGTCGTAGAGGGCCTCGTAGTAGGAGTCGGCGCGCTCGCGGGCGTCGTGGTCCTCGCTGGGGCGCCACTCCAGGCTCTGCGCCCACCACGACTGCCAGTCCCACAGCATGGCCACGTCGGCGACCGTGCGGGCGCCTTCGACGGGCGCCAACTCCCCTACGAACGAGCCGAGTTCGCACACCTCGCGCCAGACCCGCGAGTCCGTCCCGGCGTGCGGCAGCATCGACGAGTGGAACTTCTCGGCGCCGCGCCGCGACTGCCGCCACTGGAAGAACATGGCGCCCTCGGAGCCGCGCGCCACGTGACCGAGGGAGTTGCGGGCCATCTGGCCCGGGGCCTTCGCCGGGTTGCGGGCCTGCCAGTTCACGCCGGACGTGGAGTGCTCCAGGAGCAGCCAGGGGTCGCCGCCCGCCACGGACCGGGTCAGGTCGGCGGCCATCGCCAGGTTCACGTGCGTACGGCGGCCGTCGGTGATCAGGTAGTGGTCGTTGGTGACGATGTCGACCTCGCGGCCCCAGGCCCAGTAGTCGACGGAGTCGCACTGGCTGAGGGCGGTCATGAAGTTGGTGGTGACCGGGATGCCGGGGGCGAGGCGGTGCAGGACGTCGCGCTCGCGCACGAAGTTCTCGCGCATGGTGGCATCGGCGAAGCGCTTGTGGTCGAGCTTCTGGGCCGGGTTGCCGACGGTGGGGGTCAGGCGCGGCGGGTCGATCTCCTCGAACGAGCCGTAGCGCTGGCCCCAGAACGCGGTGCCCCAGGCGTGGTTGACGTTCTCCACGGTGTCGTAGGTCGCGGCGAGCCAGCGCCGGAAGTGGGCGGCGCAGTTCTCGCAGTAGCAGGCGCTGACCGGGACGCCGTACTCGTTGTGGACGTGCCACATCACGACCGCCGGGTGCTTGCCGTAGCGGCGGGCGAGCTGCTCGGTGATGCGGGTGGAGGCGTCCCGGTAGGCCTGGTTGCTGTGGCAGATGGCGCCGCGCGAGCCGAAGGCGAGGCGGGTGCCGTCCTCGGTGACGGGGAGGGCGTCGGGGTTCTGGTCGTAGAACCACTTGGGCGGGGCGACGGTGGGGGTGCCGAGGTCGACCGCGATGCCGTTCTCGTGCAGCAGGTCGACGATCCGGTCGAGCCAGCCGAAGTCGTAGGTGCCGGGCGCCGGTTCGAGCAGGGCCCAGGAGAAGATCCCGACGCTCACCGTCGTCACGCCGGCCTCCCGCATGAGGCGGACGTCCTCGTGCCACACGGATTCCGGCCACTGCTCGGGGTTGTAGTCGCCGCCGAAGGCGAGCCGCGCCATGAGGTACCCCCAAGGGAGATCGATCAATTTGGGAACGTGCACACACTCTGACGGCGGCACTGAGCCAACATAACCGCACAGCAACAACCATTGACAAGTGTCCAGGATGTTTCTCTACTGTGAACGCTCACAGAGCCTGAACCATACGGCCACCGTCCAGTTCCCCGGTCAGGGACTTCGGTCAGGGAGACATCCAGCCATGCCATTCACGAAGCAGCACCGCCGCCTCGTCGCCACCGCCACGGCGGTCGTCCTCGGCGCCTCGGCACTCGCCGCCTGCGGCTCGTCCGACGACAGCGACACCCAGGACGCCTCCGGTCCGGCGAACCTGACGTACTGGACCTGGACCCCGAACATGGACAAGGTCGTCGACCTGTGGAACAAGGGGCCGGGCAAGAAGCAGCAGATCAAGGTCACCGTCAAGAAGCAGGCGTCCGGTGACACCCTGGTCACCAAGATCCTGACCGCGCACAAGGCGAAGAAGGCGCCCGACCTGGTGCAGGCCGAGTACCAGGCCCTGCCCACCCTCGTCAGCAACGACGCCCTCGCCGACATATCGGGCGACGCGGGCGACCTGAAGGGGAAGTTCGCGGACGGCATCTGGCAGCAGGCCACCCTGGGCACGGACGCGCTGTACGCGATCCCGCAGGACTCGGGGCCGATGATGTTCTACTACCGCGCGGACCTGTTCAAGAAGTACGGGCTCGAGGTCCCGGGCACCTGGGACGAGTTCGCCGAGACCGCCCGCGCGCTGAAGAAGAAGGCCCCGGACAAGGACCTGACGACCTTCTCCGCCAATGACTCCGGGCTCTTCGCGGGCCTCGCGCAGCAGGCGGGCGCGAAGTGGTGGACCGCCTCCGGCGACAAGTGGAAGGTCGGCATCGACGACGCGGCGACGAAGAAGGTCGCCGACTTCTGGGGCGGGCTCGTCAAGGAGGGCGCCGTCGACAACCAGCCGATGTACACCCCGGCCTGGAACAAGGCGCTCAACACCGGCAAGCAGATCGCCTGGGTGTCCGCCGTGTGGGCGCCGGGCACGCTGACCACCGCCGCGCCCGACACCAAGGGCAAGTGGGCCATGGCCCCGCTCCCCCAGTGGGACGCCTCGTCGAACGCGACCGGCAGCTGGGGCGGTTCGTCGACCGCCGTCACGACCGACAGCAAGCACCGGGCGGCCGCCGCGAAGTTCGCCGCGTGGCTCAACACCGACAAGGCGGCGCTGACCGCGCTCGCGAAGGAGAGCGGCATCTACCCGGCCGCCACGGACGCCCAGCTCAGCGGTGCGTTCCAGGAGCCGCCGGCGTACTTCTCGAACCAGGCCGACTTCTACCCGCAGGCCCAGAAGATCGCGAAGACGACGGCGCCCGCGGCCTGGGGCCCGAACGTGAACGTCGCGTACGCCACCTTCAAGGACGCCTTCGCCGCCGCCGCGAAGAACAAGTCGGACTTCGGCGACGCTCTCACGAAGATGCAGGACGCGACCGTCGCCGACATGAAGAAGCAGGGCTTCGAGGTCGCCGAGTGACCTCTCGCAAGACCCGGCAGTCGTACGGGGTCAAGAGCGCCCCGTACGGCTTCCTCCTTCCCGCCGGGATCCTCTTCGCGCTCTTCTTCGCGCTGCCCATCGGGTACGCGATCTGGCTCAGCCTGCACAAGGTCGAGGTCAAGGGCCTCGGCCTCGGCCGGGGCGCCCGCTCGGAGGTGTGGGCGGGCCTGGCCAACTACACCGACGCCGTCACCGACTCCGAGCTGCTGCACGGCGCGCTGCGGATCCTCGGCTACGGCGCGATCGTCGTCCCGGTGATGCTCGGCCTCGCGCTGGTCTTCGCGCTGATGCTGGACGCGGACCGGGTGCGCCTGGCCCCGTTCACCCGGCTGGCGATCTTCCTGCCGTACGCGATCCCGGGCGTGGTGGCGGCGATGATGTGGGGCTTCCTGTACCTGCCGGACGTCAGCCCCTTCTACTTCCTCCTGGACAAGCTGGGACTGCCGCAGCCGGACCTGCTGGACGGCGGGCCGCTGTACGGGGCGATGGCGAACATCGCGGTCTGGGGCGGCACCGGCTTCAACATGATCGTGATCTACACGGCGCTGCGCGCGATCCCCGCCGAGGTCTACGAGGCGGCGCGGCTCGACGGCTGCTCGCAGCTCCAGATCGCGCTGCGCGTCAAGATCCCGATGGTGGCGCCCTCGCTGGTCCTGACCGCCTTCTTCTCGATCATCGCGACGCTCCAGGTCTTCAACGAGCCGACGACCCTGAAGCCGCTCACCAACGCCCTGTCCACGACGTGGAGCCCGCTGATGCGGGTCTACCAGGACGCGTTCGTGAAGGGTGACATCTACTCGGCCGCCGCCACCGCCGTGCTCATCGCGGTCGTGACCCTCGTCCTCTCCTTCGGGTTCCTGCGCGCCGCGAACTCCCGTACCAAGCAGGAGGAAGCCCGATGAGCTCTTCCGTCGCCGTCCGCAAGGCGGCCCCCGCCGCCGGCACCACGCCCGGCACCGCGCAGGCGCCGCCGCTGCGCCGCCGGATCGCCCTGGCCCCGACGGCCGTGCTGCTCCTCGGGGCCCTGTACTGCCTGCTGCCCGTGGCCTGGGTGGTGATCGCGTCGACGAAGTCGGGCAGCGAGCTCTTCTCCAGCTTCACGTTCCTGCCCGGCTCCGGTTTCACCGACAACCTCAAGGACCTGTCGGCGTACCGGGACGGCGTCTACTGGAAGTGGATGGCGAACTCGGCCCTGTACGCGGGGGTGGGCGCGCTCCTGTCGACGGCGGTGTCGGCGCTGAGCGGCTACGCCCTGGCGGTGTACCGCTTCCGCGGCCGTGAGTCGATCTTCAACGTGCTGATGGCGGGGGTGCTGATGCCGCCGGTGATCCTGGCGGTCCCCCAGTACCTGCTCCTCGCGAAGGCCGACCTGACCGACTCGTACCTGTCGGTGCTGCTGCCGCTCGTCCTCTCCCCGTACGGCATCTACCTCGCGCGGATCTACGCCGCCGCCGCCGTGCCGCCCGATGTGGTGGAGGCCGGCCGGATGGACGGGGCCGGCGAGTGGCGGATCTTCACGCGGGTCGCGCTGCCGATGATGGTGCCGGGTCTGGTGACGGTGTTCCTGTTCCAGTTCGTCGCGGTCTGGAACAACTTCCTGCTCCCCTACATCATGCTCAGCGACGACGAGAAGTTCCCGATCACGCTCGGTCTGTTCACGCTCCTCGAACAGGGCGCGAACACTCCGGCGCTGTACACGCTGGTGATCACCGGTGCGTTCCTGGCGATCGTTCCGCTCATCGCGCTGTTCCTGGTGATCCAGCGGTTCTGGAGCCTCGACCTGCTGTCGGGGGCCGTAAAGTCATGACCATGAGCACCACGGGGGGCGGTCGGCGACGGCCGCCGACGATCCACGACGTGGCGCGCGAGGCGGGCGTCTCGCGCGGCACCGTCTCACGCGTCCTGAACGGCGGGCACTACGTCAGCCCGGCGGCCCAGGAAGCGGTCAACGCGGCGATCCGCAAGACGGGTTACGTGGTGAACCGGCACGCGCGTTCGCTCATCACCGGACGGTCCGACTCGGTCGGCTTCCTGCTGACGGAGCCCCAGGAGAGGTTCTTCGAGGACCCCAACTTCAACGTGCTGCTGCGGGGTTGCACGTCGGCGCTGGCCGCGCACGACATTCCGCTGCTGCTGATGATCGCGGGGACGCCGGACGAGCGGCGCCGCATCACCCGCTACATCACGGCGGGCCACGTCGACGGGGTGCTGCTCGTCTCGTCCCACTCCGGCGACCCGGTCGCGGCCGAACTCCGCGAGGCGGGCGTGCCGTTGGTGTCCTGCGGCAAGCCGATCGGGCCCGGTTCGTCGGCGTCGAAGGTCAGCTATGTCGCGGCGGACGACCGGGACGGGGCGCGGGACATGGTGCGCCACCTGCTGTCGCTCGGCCGGCGCCGCGTCGCCACGGTGGCGGGGCCGCTGGACCTGCCGGGCGGTGTGGACCGGCTCGCCGGGTACCGCGAGGTGCTCGCGGAGGCCGGGCTCCCGGTCGACGAGGACCTGATCGTGTCCGGTGACTACAGCCGGGCGGGCGGCGAGTCCGCTGCGGCCCGGCTCCTGGACCGCGCACCGGACTTCGACGCGGTGTTCGTCGCCTCGGACCTCATGGCGCAGGGCGTGATGTCGGCGCTCCAGAAGGCCGGCCGACGGGTTCCTGAGGACGTCGCGGTGGGCGGCTTCGACGACTCGCCTGCGGCGCTGACGACGGAGCCCGCGCTCACGACGATCCGGCAGCCGTGGGATCGGATCAGTGCGGAGATGGTGCGGGTGCTGCTGGCGCAGATCGGGGGGGAGGATCCGGCCGCCGTGATACTTCCTACGGAGTTGGTGCGGCGGGCGTCCGCGTAGGTGGCGGGCTGCCGGCCGGTGGGGCTTCTCGCGCCGTTCCCCGCGCCCCTGATGGGGCGCGTGTGGAGGGTGGGGGTGGGGTGGCGTGATCCAATCGGCGGTAGGTCGACCTCGCAGAAAGGCAGTGACGTGCGCGACACCGCATCCACCGCGCCCACCAACTGGGCGCGCAACATCACCTTCTCCACCGCCGGACTGCACCGCCCGGACTCCGTCGACGCGCTGCGTGCGCTCGTCGCCAGGAGTCCGCACATACGGGTTCTGGGCAGCGGCCACTCGTTCAACCGGATCGCCGACGTGGACGCGGACCGGGACGGCGTCCTTGTGTCGCTGGCCGCGCTGCCCGGGGGCATCGAGATCGACACCGAGGGGCGGACCGTCCGGGTCGGCGGCGGCGTGCGCTACGCCGAGCTGGCCGCGCGGCTGCACGAGCACGGTCTCGCCCTGCCGAACATGGCGTCGCTGCCGCACATCTCGGTCGCCGGGTCCGTGGCGACGGGCACGCACGGTTCCGGCAACGCCAACCGGTCGCTGGCCGAGGCCGTCCGCGCCGTGGAGATCCTCACCGGGGACGGCGAGACGGTGACGCTGGCGCGCGGCGACGCCGGGTTCGAGGGCGCCGTCGTCTCGCTCGGCGCCCTCGGCGTCGTGCTGGCGCTCACGCTCGACGTGGAGCCCTCCTTCGACGTGGCCCAGTCCGTCTTCGGGCAGCTTCCCTTCCAGGGTCTCGACTTCGGGGCGGTCTCGTCGGCCGCGTACAGCGTCAGCCTGTTCACCACATGGCGGGCGCCGCGGTTCGACCAGGTGTGGGTGAAGCAGCGGCAGCCCGCGGGCCTCGACTTCCCGTGGGCCGAGCCCGCCGTCGAGGCGCAGCACCCGGTGCCCGGGATGGACGCCGTGCACTGCACCGAGCAGTTCGGGGTGCCGGGCCCCTGGCACGAGCGGCTGCCGCACTTCCGTGCCGGTTTCACCCCCAGCAACGGTGACGAGCTGCAGTCGGAGTACCTGCTGCCGCGCGAGCACGCCGTGGCAGCGCTGCACGCCCTCGACGCCGTCCGCGACCGGATCGCGCCGGTGCTCCAGGTGTGCGAGGTGCGGACCGTGGCGGCGGACACGCAGTGGCTGAGCCCGGCGTACGGCAGGGACACGGTCGCCTTCCACTTCACGTGGGTGGCGGAGACGGAGCGGGTGCTGCCCGTCGTGTCGCTGGTCGAGGACCGGCTGCGCGAGTTCTCCCCCCGGCCGCACTGGGGCAAGGTGTTCACCGCCGATCCGGCCCGGCTCGCCGACCGCTATCCGCACGCGGCGGACTTCGCCGCGCTCGTGCGGCGGCTCGATCCGGCGGGGAGGTTCAGCAACGCGTTCGTGCGGGCGCTGCTGCCGCGCTGACCCGTCCGGGGACGCCCCGCTCCCGTTGGACTTTCGCGCGGGTCCTTGGACCGGTCGGCAGGACTTTCGTACGACCTGTTGGACTTCCCTCACCACTTCTTCCAACCCTCTGTCGAAGTCGTGACGGGCCTCCTAGCGTGAGGTCCATGAAGCGCACGTCCCGCGACATCAGGACCGCGAACCGGTACGAGGTGCTGCGGCACTGCTTCGGCCGGCCCGCGGTCTCCCGCCGGGAACTGGCGGCGGCGACCGGGCTGAGTCCGGCGACGGTCGCCACGCTCGTCGGGGAGCTGGCCGGGCTCGGGATCCTCACCGAGGTCGGTTTCCAGGACTCGGCCGGCGGCCGGCCGCGCGGCCTGGTCGCGGTGGCCGCGGGGCACGGCGCGCTGATCGGCGTGGACGTCGCGGAGACGTACGTGCACGCCGAACTGTTCGACCTCGCCCTGAACGTCGTGGCGCGCGCCGACCGGGAGCTGCGGCCCGGCACGCACCGCCCCGATCAGGTCGTCGCCGTGATCGCCGACGCCGTCGCCGCCGTGCGGGAGCAGGGCGCGGGCGGTGGCCGGGTGCTGGGCGTGGGGGTGTGCATGCCGGGGCTCGTCGACCGGCGGGACGGGGTGTCCGTGTACGCCCCGAACTGGGACTGGCACGACGTCCCGCTGCGCCGGCTCCTGGCCGAGCACGTCGACCTGCCGCTGTACCTGGACAATCCGCTGCGCGCCTGCACCGTCGCCGAGCTGTGGTTCGGTGCGGCGCGCGGCTGCGACGACGCGGTCGTGGTGAACCTCGGCACGGGGGTCGGCGCGGGTCTCGCCCTCGGCGGCGCGCTGCACCGCGGTGTCACCAACGGCGCGGGCGAGTGGGGCCACACGACGCTGGTCCTCGACGGCCGGCCGTGCCACTGCGGCGACCGGGGCTGCGTGGAGGCGTACGTCGGAGCGCCCGGCATCATGCGCAACCTCCGTGAGCTGTACCCGGGCTCACCCCTGCTGCACCCCGACGACCAGACCGCCACGATCGCCGCGCTCGCCGACGCGGCGGCCGAGGGCTCGCCGCAGGCCCTCGACGTTTTGCGGGAGACCGCCCGCCATCTCGGCCCGGCCGTCGCCGACCTCGTCAACCTGCTCGATCCCGAGGTCGTCGTCCTCAGCAGCTGGGTCGCGGGCCGGCTCGGCGGACCTCTCCTGACCGAGGTCCGCCGGGCCGTGGCCCGGCACGCGCTGGCGGGTCCGGGCGCGGCGACCCGCATCGTCCTCAGTCCGATCCCCACCGACCCGGTGAGTCTCGGCGCGGCCACGTTCGCGCTCGAAGGGGCACTCGCCGCACCGGTGCGCGCCTGACCGTCCCGCCCACCGTCCCGCCCGACCGGCTCCGACCTGGGAGACCCATGTCCTCTGCACACGCGTACGTCACCGATCCCCTGCCCGGCAGCGGCGCGCTGCCGCCCCGCGCCTGGTACGCCGGGTCCTCCGCGGACTCGCTCTCGCTGAACGGCACGTGGCGGTTCCGGCTGTCGCCGACCGTCGACGCGCAGGACGAGTCGTTCGCCGCCGAGGGCTACGACGCCACGGGCTGGGCGGAGGTCGCGGTGCCCGGGCACTGGGTCCTCCAGGGCGACGGGGCCCACGGCTCGCCGGTCTACACGAACCACCTGTACCCCTTCCCGGTCGACCCGCCGCACGTGCCGACGGAGAACCCGACCGGCGACCACCTGCGCACGTTCGACCTGCCGGCGGCGTGGCCGGGCGACGGCGGCGCCGTGCTGCGCTTCGACGGGGTCGAGTCGTGCGCCCGCGTGTGGCTCAACGGCACGGACATCGGCGAGTTCAAGGGCAGCCGCCTGCCGCACGAGTTCGCGGTCGGCCACCTCCTGAAGCCGGCCGGGAACGTGCTGGCGGTCCGCGTGCACCAGTGGTCGTCGGGTTCCTATCTGGAGGACCAGGACCAGTGGTGGTTGCCCGGCATCTTCCGGGACGTGACGCTGCTGCACCGCCCGGCCGGCTGCGCCCTGGACTTCTTCGCGCACGCCTCGTACGACCACACGTCCGGCCTGGGCACGCTGCGGGTCGACAGTGATGTGGACGGCCGGGTCACCGTGCCGGAGCTGGGCGTCGACGTCGCCACGGGCGAGCCGGTCTCCGTGCCCGTGGAGCCGTGGACGGCGGAGACGCCGCGCCTGTACGACGGCGTCCTGGACACCGGCGGCGAGCGCGTGCCGCTGCGCGTCGGCTTCCGCACGGTCGTCCTCGACGACGGTCTGATCAAGGTCAACGGCACCCCCGTCCTCTTCAAGGGCGTGAACCGGCACGAGTGGCATCCGCGGTACGGCCGGGCCCTGGACCTCGACACGATGCGCCGGGACGTCGAGCTGATGAAGCGGCACAACGTCAACGCGGTCCGCACCTCCCACTACCCGCCGCACCCCGCCTTCCTCGACCTGTGCGACGAGTACGGCCTGTGGGTGATCGACGAGTGCGACCTGGAGACGCACGGCTTCGTCGAGCAGGGCTGGCGCGACAATCCCGTCGACGACGACCGCTGGACCCCGGCGCTCCTCGACCGCGCCGCGCGCATGGTGGAGCGCGACAAGAACCATCCGTCGGTCGTGCTGTGGTCGCTCGGCAACGAGGCGGGCACCGGACGCGGGCTGACCGCGATGGCCGAGTGGATCAGAGGCCGCGACCCCGAGCGCCTGGTGCACTACGAGGGTGACCTCAACTGCCGTGACACGGACGTCTATGCACGGATGTACTCCGACCACGCCGAGGTCGAGCGGATCGGCCGGGGTCTTGACGGCGGCCCCGAGCGGCGCCGGGCGCTGCCCTTCATCCTGTGCGAGTACGCGCACGCGATGGGCAACGGTCCCGGCGGACTCGCCGACTACCAGCGCCTGTTCGAACGGTACGAGCGGTTGCAGGGCGCGTTCGTGTGGGAGTGGATCGACCACGGCATCGAGGACGAGCGGTTCGGGTTCGCGTACGGCGGTGACTTCGGCGAGGAGCTGCACGACGGCAACTTCGTCTGCGACGGGCTGCTGTTCCCCGACCGGACGCCGTCGCCGGGCCTCGTCGAGTTCAAGAAGGTCATCGAGCCCGTGCAGCTCGCCGTCGACGGGCCGGCGGCCACGGTGCGCGTCACGAACCGCTTCGACTTCCGGGACCTGTCCCACCTGTCGTTCGTGTGGTCGCGCGAGGCCGACGGCGAACGGGTGCGGGAGGGCGCGCTGCCGGTGCCGCCGCTCGGGCCGGGCGAGTCGGCCGAGGTGAAGCTGCCGGAACCGGCCGCCGACGGACTGTGGACGGTGCGAGCGCTGGAGGCGGACGGTCACGAGGTGGCGTGGGGCCAGTCGGTGTCCGCCCCGACTCCCGTCCCCGCCGGGGTACTTGAGGCCCGGCCGGTCCCGGACGGGCGGCGGATCACGCTCGGCCCGGCCTCCTTCGACGCGCGCACCGGTGAGCTGCGCTCGGTCGGCGGTGTCGAGCTGGTCGCGCCGCGCCTGGACGTGTGGCGGGCGCCCACGGACAACGACAACGGGGCGAGCTGGCAGGGCGGTGAGCGGCTCGGCCTGCTGTGGCGGGAGTTCGGTCTGCACCGCATGCGGCACCGGGTGGACGGCGTCGAGCCGGGCGACGACGCGCTGACCGTGCGCACCCGGGTGGCGCCCGCGGGCCGCGACATCGGCCTGCGGGCGGTCTTCCGCTGGACCGCCGACGAGCGCCGTCTCCGGCTCACGGTGTCGGTGGCGCCGGACGGCGACTGGCGGCTGCCGCTGCCCCGGCTCGGCGTGCGGTTCGGGCTGCCGGGCGGCGCCGACGGGCCGGTCAGCTGGTTCGGTGGCGGTCCCGGCGAGGCGTATCCCGACACGAGGGCGGCGGCACGCCTGGGCCGGTGGACGTCCGACGTCGACGCGTTGCAGACGCCGTACGTGCGGCCGCAGGAGAACGGGGCGCGGGCGGACGTCCGCTGGGCCGAGATCGGGGGGCTGCGGATCGACGGCGACCCCGCGTTCTGGTTCACGGCCCGCCGCTGGACGACCGAGCAGCTGGACGCGGCCGAGCACCGCGGCGACCTCGTCCCCGGCGACACGGTGTGGGTCAACCTCGACCACGCCCACCAGGGCATCGGCTCCCAGTCCTGTGGCCCCGGCGTGCTGCCGCAGTACCGGCTGACGCCGTCCCCGGCCCAGTTCACCTTCACGTTCGCCGCGCGGGACTGACCGGCGCCCGCACATGACGGGGGGCGCGGTCGGCGCTACGTCAGACCGCGCCGCTCCAGGACGTCGGCGCACTGCTCCGGCACCGCGTAGGCCTTGAACTCGACGCGGCCCTCCGGGGTCGGCCGGGCCGCGTCCGCCGCACGTTCGTGTTCGATGCCGTCCGCGATCTCCTCGCAGTCCACGGCGTACGTGCCCGAGGGCGAGGGCGAGGGGTCCGGGCGGCCCGAACTGCCTGGTGACGGTGGGGATTCGAGGGCGGCCGTCGCCGCGATCCCGGCCACGCACAGCCCGGCCCAGACCGCGACGGCCCACTGACGTCCGGCCATGACTCCCCCTGTTCGCCGATCACTTGTGGTCCCCGGCCGACGGTGCGTCGAGTTCGGCCCACACCGTCTTGCCCGGTTCGCCGGGCGCGTGCGCCCGCACGCCCCAGCGCGTGGCGAGCGCCTCGACGAGGACGAGTCCCCGGCCCCCATCGCCCCCGCGCCCGCCCGGTTCCGGCAGCCGTTCGCCGCGCTGGTCCGTCACCTCGACGCGCAGGCTCCGGTCACCATACGCGAGCAGCCGCACCCTGAAGTCCCGCCCCGGCACCCGCCCGTGGCGGACGGCGTTCGCGGCGAGTTCGGCGGTGACGAGGGTCAGGGCCTCGCTGGCGTCGGAGCCGTACGGATGGCCCCACTCGTGCAGGTGCTGGGTGACGAGGATGCGGGCGAGGCGGGCCCCGCGGGGTGTCGAGCTGAGGCGCTGGGTGAACGTGCGGACGGTGACCGGGAGTTGCGGGAAGGCGTTCGCTGGCATGGCTCCACGGTGGCGCCGCACCGGCCGCACGGCCACGTCAACGGCTCGTACGCGGCCCCAGCGTACGAGTTGGCGCTCTGGACAGGGACAGTGACCCACCGTGACCATGGGTGGCTTGGCGGGGTTGAGCCCACACCCACCGGGGGTACCACCATGACCGGCAGTTCCAGCAGCACCGGCGAGCCCGATCCGAACGACAGCCTCCAGACGTTCGGCGCGGTCGTCCAGGGGTTCCGCGAGCGCGCGGGCCTCACCCAGGAGGCGTTCGCACCGCTCGTGCGCTACTCGCCGAGCTTCGTCGCCTCCGTCGAGCAGGGCAGACGCATGGCGCCCGACGACTTCGTCTCGCGTGCCGACGAGACGCTCGACGCGCACGGCATCCTCGTCAAGGCGGCGGCGAAGACGTGCCGCAGGCCGGGCCTGGCCGCCTGGTTCCGCAAGTGGGCGGGTCTGGAGGAGCGGGCCCTCAGCCTGTACACGTACGAATGCCGGGTCGTGCCGGGCCTGTTGCAGACGGAGGCGTACCAGCGCGCCCTGTTCGAGCAGCGACTGCCGCTGCTCACCGACGACGAGATCGAGGAGCAGATCGCGGGCCGTCTGAAGCGGCAGCGGATGATGCGGGAGCGGCAGAGCACCGCGTTCGGCTTCATCGTCGACGAGCACGTGCTCCTGCGGGAGACGGGCGGACGGGCCGCCACCCACCAACTCATCGACGGACTCGTGGAGTTGACCGAGTCGCAGCGCAATGTGGAGCTGCAGATCATGCCGCTGTCGCGCGGGGTCCATGCGGGTCTTGACGGCCCGATGCGACTCCTGGAGACGGCGGGGAACCAGTGGTTCGGATACACCGAAGGGCAGGAGACCGGACAGCTGATCACCGTCCCCGGAACCATCAGTGTGCTCCAGATGCGGTATGCGAAACTGCGGACGCAGGCCCTCACCCCCGAGGACTCCGTGGGACTGCTGAAGCGACTGCGAGGAGCGCGATGAACAGCACCGGCGCACTGTCCTGGTTCAAGAGCAGTTACAGCGGAAGCTCGGGCGACGACTGTGTCGAAGTCGCCCTCGCCTGGCGGAAGTCGAGTCACAGCAGCGGCAGCTCCGGTGACTGCGTCGAGGTCGCCGCCTGCCCCACCACTGTCCACGTGCGGGACTCCAAGCGCCCGGCCGACGGACAGCTCGCGCTGTCCTCGGGCGCCTGGGCGGACTTCGTGCGGTTCACCGGCCGGTGAGCGCGCCCCAGGTCGGGGATCGGCTCGCGGCGGCGCTCGCCGCGGCGGGCGTCCCGCGGGACGAGGTGGCCGAGGTCGGCGAGCTGACCGGCGGCACCTTCAACTCCGTCGTGCGCGTGGCGACTTCGGACGGCGCGCACCTGGTGGTCAAGCTGGCACCGGACGCCGGGGTCCCCGTGCTGCGGCACGAGCGGAACCTCCTGGCGACCGAGGCCCTGTTCTACCGGCTGGCCCGGGAGGCGACCGAGGTGCCGCTCCCGGAACCGCTGACCCCGGCGTCGGACAGCGGCCACCTGGTGATGTCCCACTGCCCCGGCACCAACTGGGCCGAGTCGAAGCTGGAGATCGGCGCCCGCGAACATGCCGTGCTCCGCGCCGAGTTGGGGCGGCACGTCGCCGCGCTGCACACCATCAAGGGCGAGGGGTTCGGGTATCCGTCCCGCGCGCTCGGCCCGCTGGACGACAGCTGGCGGGCGGCGTTCCTGCGCATGGTCGACGCGGTGCTCTCCGACGCGGCCCGGTTCGGTGTCGCGCTCCCCCGCCCGCCGGCCGAGATCCTGGCGCTGTTCGCCGCGCAGGGTGCGCTGCTGGACGAGGTGACCGTGCCGCACCTCGTCCACGTCGACCTGTGGGACGGCAACGTCCTCGTCGACGGGGACCGGATCGGCGCGCTCATCGACGCCGAACGGGCCTTCTGGGGCGACCCCTTGGCCGACTTCGTGTCCCTGGCGCTCCTCTCCGACATCGAGCGGGACGAGGACTTCCTGGCCGCCTACCGCGCGGCGGGCGGCCCGGCCGTCGTCGACGCGGCCGGGCGCCGCCGCATCGCGCTCTACCAGGCGTACCTGTACCTGATCATGTGGGTGGAGGCGGTGCCACGGCAGTACGGCGCCGAGCGCCTCGACCTGCTGCGCCGGAAGGTCGTCGCACCGCTGACCGCACTGCTCGACGACCTCGACGGCCTCGACGGCCGGTGAGCGCGGGCGTCAGGGGCGCCGCACCAGCGCGAGCAGACTGAGGCCGAACATCAGGACGCCCAGCGGGAGATGGACCGACGGGACGTGCGCGATGCCGAGCACGACCTGGACCGAGGCGAGGGCGAGGAAGCCGGACGCGTACCAGACCGGCCGCGGCGAACCGCCGCCCGGCTTCCACGCCAGGACCGCCGCGAGGACGTACAGCATCGACGCCGCGTACATCACCCGGGCTCCGACGCTGTGCAGCGTCTCCCCGTAGGACGAGGTCAGCAGCAGTCCGGCGGAGACCGCCTGGAGGAAGATCGTCAGGGTCTGCAGGCCGACCGCGATCTGGAGGAACGGGACGCTGCGCCGTGCCGCTGCCGTCGCCTGGGTCGCCATGTCGGGTCCTCTTCTCCGCCGCGGTGGGCCGTAGATCGATAAGGTCTCACCAGGCCGACGACACGGGCCTGCGAAAGGTAAGGCGAGGGGGCGGCGGAGCATGCGGACGGCGGGGGCGGACACCGAGGACATAGCCGGTGAGCGACGCCAACTGATCAATGTGGCCTACCGGTTGCTCGGTTCGCTGGCCGAGGCCGAGGACGCCGTGCAGGAGGCGTACGCCCGCTGGTACGCGCAGCCTCCCGGCCGGCGGGCGGAGATCGAGTCGCCGGGCGCCTGGCTGACGACGGTGACCGGCCGGATCTGCCTGGACGTGCTCGGCTCGGCGCGGGCCCGGCGGGAGCGCTACGTCGGCGCGTGGCTGCCCGAGCCGCTGCCGGACCGCGCCGAGGAGGACCACGGCCGGGGCACCGACCCCGCGGACCAGATGGTCCTCGACGAGTCCGTGACCATGGCCTTCCTCGTCGTCCTGGAATCGATGACACCCGCCGAGCGGGTGGCGTTCGTCCTGCACGACGTCTTCCGCTATCCGTTCGCGGAGATCGCCGGGATCGTCGGCCGGACCCCCGCCGCGTGCAAGCAGCTGGCGTCGTCCGCGCGGCGGCGGGTGACGGCCGGGCGCGGCACCGAGCCGGCGGGCGGGCAGGCGGACGCGGTGCGCAGGGTCAAGGCCGCGTGGGAGAGCAAGGACATCGCGGCGCTCGTCGACCTGCTCGACCCGGCGGCCGTGATGACCGCCGACGGCGGCGGGCTCGCCGGTGCGGCGCTCCGGCCGGTCGAGGGCGGCGCGCGCATCGCCCAGTACATGGTCGCCATCGCCGACAAGGCGCCGGGCATGGAGCTCCTGGTGCGGTCGGTCAACGGGGCGCCGGGTCTGGTGGCCCGGCGCGACGGTGTCGTCCTGACGGTCGCGGCGTTCGACGTCACCGACGGCCGGGTCGCCCGGATCTGGGCGGTCCGCAACCCGGAGAAGCTGCGGCCGTGGCTGGGGGACGCCGCCGTCTAGCCGGCGTGCACCTCGGTGTTCTGGCAGGCGTGCAGCAGCCACCTGCCGTCGCCCTGCCGGGTCATGACGTAGAGCGGGGCGCCCTCGGTGTCGCCGTCCGGCGAGTGGTACACCTGGCGGACCTTGACGGCCGCGACGTCGGGGGCCAGCAGCTGGGCGTGCACCACCTCGTAGCTGACGTCGCCGTCCCAGCTCGCGTTCGGCAGGACGGCGCGGGTGAAGTCGGCGATCGCGTCGAAGCCGACGAGGACCTTTCCGTGGGCGGTCGTCCAGAGGGCGTCGGGGTGGAACAGGGCGAGGAAGCCCTCGGCGTCCTTGTCCCGCTGGGTGCGTTCGACGGTGGCGACGACGTCCTCGAACGCCGTGACGTCCTCGGCCGTGATGGTTCCGGTGTCCGTGGTCATGCGGATCACTCTGGTACCTCAAGTCGACTTGAGGTCAAGTGGTCCGTGTTGTCCACCCACTGGTCGACGGAGCCCGTCAACGGCCGGTCGCGCAGGGCCGATTCGGTGACGGTCGCCGCCAGGGCCCGGGCGAAGCGGTCCGCGTGCAGGACCCGGAAGGGGCGGGAGTGGTAGGGGCGGCAGGACGGGTCGACCGGTTCGGTGAGGCCGGTGGCGTTCTGCAGCGCGGCGACCGTCTCGTACGCCTCGCACAGCCTGCTCTCCCGGTCCGGGTACGTCGTCGCGGCGAGCGCGCCGCGCAGGACCGGCGTCAGCCGTCCGGCGACGGGCAGCCGGGCGAAGGCCGTGCCGAGCCACTTGCCGTACGGGGCGTAGCCGCGGTCGATGAGGAGACAGAGCCGCATCAGGTCCCGGACCAGGCGGGCCGCGACGACGGCCGAGCCGAGGTCGTCGCCGACCTCCGCGCAGCGCCCGACGAACGCCTCCTCCTGCGAGATCCGCTGCCACTGGCAGGCCAGCAGATGGCGCCACACCTCGTCCGGGTACCGGGCGAGCCGGGCGCGGGCCGCGGTGAGGGTGCCGGGGCCGTCGTGGAAGACGGCTCCCGCGGTCGCCTCCAGGAGCCGCTGCTGCGGCACGGCCAGCCAGTCGAGCGGGCCCAACTCAGCGGTGGGACTGCCTACTTGACGTCGCAGCCAGCTCCCGATGCCGTCCACCGAGACCCGGTGGTCGACCGGCCCGTCGGTCGCCGTCATGTGGCCGGAGACCGGGTCGAGCTCGTTGCCCGCGTCGCTGCGGAAGTGGGTGGGCCAGCCGCGCACGTGCTTGGGGAGCCGCTCGGCCAGCAGCTCGCGGATCGCGGGCCCGAGCGCGGCGGCGTCGGCGTCCGCGAGGAACAGGTTCAGGCGCGGGCCCCACTCGTGGTCCGCCGAGCGCGCCGTGTCGAACCCGAGCACCTCCGAGCCGGAGCCGACCCGGGCGGCCGCGTACGCGAGGCCCGGGTGGGCGGCGTCGAGGACCGGGCGCACCCCCTCCTCGTAGAGGATCCGGGAGAGTTCGAGGCCGGGCAGGAAGGCGGGGGGCTCAGAGGTCTCGGCGGTCATGCCGATCACTGTGGCCGAGCACGTCCGGGCGGGCCAGCCATTAACGGCCGGGCGGCGGCGCCGTGCGCAGCTCGCGGGCCGTGACCCCGTACCGCGCCCTGAAGGCCCGGCCGATGTGCCGGGGATCGCGCAGGCCCCAGCGGGCGGCGAGCGCCGCGGTGGTGCGGCCGGCCAGGGCCGGGTCGAGGAGGTCGCGGTGCAGCCGGTCGAGGCGCTCGGCGCGCAGCCATGCCGCGAAGGGGGTGCCGGCGGCCTTGAAGAGGCGGTGCAGATGGCGGGCCGAGATGCCGTGGGCGTGGGCGGCCTGCTCGACGCAGAGGCCCGGGTCGGCGATCCGGGCGACGGCGTAGGCGCGGATGCGGTCCACGAGATCGGTGGGGGTCTCGATCCGGCCGGGCGGGCGCTCGGTGAGCGCGGCGACCAGGAGGGCGCCGAGCGCGTCCGCCAGGTACGGGTGGGCCGCGCCGGGGAGCGTACCGAGCTGCCGGGCGACACCGTCCAGGTACGTGGCGAGCACGGCGCGGGTACCGCTGTCGGCGGGCAGCGCCTGGGCGAGGTGCGCGGACAGCGCACGGCCGTGGCCCGCGAGCACCGTGCGCGGGACGCCGACCGCGACGACGTCGCAATGGTCGGCGACGGTCAGCCGGTAGGGCCGGTTCATGTCGAGCAGCGTGAGCACGCCCGGCGCGAGCCGGGCCTCGGCGCGGCCCTGGGCGGCCACGGCGGGGGCCGAACGGTGCAGGGTCAGCTTGACGAGTTCGGCATCGGCCGAACTGATGGCGCGGGGTTCGCGGGCGACCCGGTGGGCGCTGCCCCGGACCCGGGCCACGGGGTACGCGCCGAGCACGGCGCCGTCGATGTCCGCCCGGAAGCCGGGGCCCGGCGGGGCCGTCACGGTGAGCGGGGCGAGCAGCCCGGAGGCGGCGGACTGCAGGACGGAGGCGGTGGTGTCACGCAGGCTCAACGGGCCGGCCGCACCGCCCGGCCGCCGCTCCTCCACGGCCACACCGATCCCTCCTCCCGGCCGGGGTCCCGGACAACTCGTTCCAGCGTAGGGCGAGTTGGCGGGCACGGCGGGAATTGGCGACAGGCCGGTCGCTTTCCGGCGCCCGCGCCCCACGGCCGGCGCCTACGGTGTCCGCGGGGGAGCACCGCCGGGGCCCGGCCGCTGGGTCGCCGACCGGGCCGGGCCCCGGCGCGCACCGGGCAGGACCGGTTGACATGATGGATCGGTGAACTTCCGGTCGATCTATGCCCAAGGTTTCGCGCGGGTCGCCGCGTGCACCGGCCACGCCGCCATCGCCGATCCGCACGCCAACGCCGAGGCGGTCCTGCGCCAGGGCCGCCGCTGCGCCGACGAAGGGGTGGCCGTCGCGGTCTTCCCCGAGCTCGGCCTGTGCGGCTACTCCATCGAGGACCTGCTCCTCCAGGACGTGCTGCTCGACGAGGTCGAGCAGGCCCTCGCGACGGTCGTCGCCGGGTCCGCCGAGCTGCTCCCGGTGCTCGTGGTCGGCGCCCCGCTGCGCCACCGCAACCGGATCTACAACTGCGCGGTCGTCGTGCACCGCGGCCGGATCCTCGGCGTGGCCCCCAAGTCGTACCTGCCGAACTACCGCGAGTTCTACGAGCGGCGCCAGCTCGCGCCGGGCGACGACGAGCGCGGCGGCACCATCCGGGTCGGCGGCGCGGACGTGCCGTTCGGGGTGGACCTGCTGTTCGCCGCCGCCGACGTGCCCGGGCTCGTGCTGCACGCGGAGATCTGCGAGGACATGTGGGTGCCGGTGCCGCCGAGCGCCGAGGCCGCCCTCGCGGGCGCCACCGTCGTACTGAACCTGTCGGGCAGCCCGATCACCGTCGGCCGCGCCGAGGACCGCAAGCTGCTGTGCCGCTCGTCGTCCGCGCGCTACCTGTCCGCCTACGTCTACGCGGCGGCCGGGCTCGGCGAGTCCACGACCGATCTGTCCTGGGACGGACAGACCATGATCTACGAGAACGGGGTGCTGCTCGCCGAGACCGAGCGGTTCCCGCTGGACGACCGGTTCGCGGTCGCCGACGTCGATCTGGACCTGCTGCGGCAGGAGCGGATGCGGATGGGCACCTTCGACGACAACCGGCGCACCCACGCGGACCGCACCCGCGACTTCCGGCAGATCACCTTCACGCTCGCCCCGCCCACCGACCGTGACCTGGGGCTGCGCCGCCGTCTCGAACGGTTCCCGTTCGTGCCCGCCGACGCCGAGCGGCTCGCCCAGGACTGCTACGAGGCGTACAACATCCAGGTCGCCGGGTTGCAGCAGCGGCTCGGCGCGATCGGCGGACCGAAGGTCGTCATCGGTGTCTCCGGCGGTCTCGACTCGACGCACGCGCTGATCGTCGCGGCCCGCGCGATGGACCGGGCGGGCCGGCCGCGCAGCGACATCCTCGCCTTCACGATGCCCGGCTTCGCCACCGGCGACCACACCAAGAACAATGCGCACGCCCTGATGAAGTCGCTCGGCGTCACCGCCGCCGAGCTGGACATCACGGACACCGCGCGGCTGATGCTGAAGGAGATGGGCCACCCGTTCGGCGCGGGCGAGCCGGTCTACGACGTCACCTTCGAGAACGTGCAGGCGGGCCTGCGCACCGACTACCTGTTCCGGCTGGCCAACCAGCGCGGCGGCATCGTCCTCGGCACCGGCGACCTGTCCGAGCTGGCGCTCGGCTGGTGCACGTACGGCGTCGGCGACCAGATGAGCCACTACAACGTCAACGGCGGCGTCCCGAAGACGCTGATCCAGCACCTGATCCGCTGGGTCGTCAGCAGCGGCCAGTTCGACGACGAGACCGGCCGGACGCTCACCGCGATCCTCGACACGGAGATCAGCCCCGAGCTGGTGCCGGGCGAGGAGCTCCAGTCGACCGAGTCGAAGATCGGCCCGTACGCGCTGCACGACTTCACCCTCTTCCACGTGCTGCGGTACGGGTTCCGGCCGACGAAGATCGCGTTCCTGGCGTGGCACGCCTGGCGGGACGTCGCGGCGGGCGCGTGGCCGCCCGGCTTCCCGGAGGAGGACCGCAAGGAGTACGACCTGGCGGAGATCCGGCAGTGGCTGGAGTACTTCTGCCGTCGGTTCTTCCAGTTCGCCCAGTTCAAGCGGTCCGCGATGCCGAACGGGCCGAAGGTGTCCGCCGGCGGTTCGCTGTCGCCGCGCGGTGACTGGCGGATGCCGTCCGACAGCTCGGCGAAGGCGTGGCTGCGGGACCTGGAGCGCTGGGATCCGGCCGACGTGGACAACGGCAGGCCCTAGCGGCTCACACCTCGGCGGGGGCCCGGCGGAACGTCCTGCGGTAGGCCTGCGGGGACACCCCGATCGCGGCGTGCAGGTGCTGGCGCAGCGACGCGCCCGTGGCGAAGCCGACCTCGGCGGCGATCCGGTCCACCGGCAGGTCGCTGGACTCCAGGAGGTGCCGGGCCCGGTGCACCCGCTGCTGGATCAGCCAGCGGCCGGGGCTGGTGCCCGTCTCCTCCTGGAAGCGGCGGGCGAAGGTGCGCGGGCTCATCCGGGCGTGCTCGGCCAACTCCCGCAGGCTCAACGGCCGTTCGAGCCGCTCCAGCGCCCAGGCACGGGTGCCGGCGGTGCCGCTGGCGCCCGCCTCCGGCACCGGCTGCTCGATGTACTGGGCCTGGCCGCCGTCGCGCCAGGGCGGGACGACGCAGTGCCGGGCGACGCTGTTGGCGACGGCGCTGCCGTGGTCGGAGCGGACGATGTGCAGACAGACGTCGACGCCCGAGGCGGCGCCCGCCGACGTCAGCAGGTCGCCGTCGTCGATGAACAGCACCTCCGGGTCCAGGTCGACCCGCGGGTACATCCGGCGGAAGAAGTCGGCGAGCGCCCAGTGGGTGGTGGCGGGGCGTCCGTCGAGCAGGCCCACCGCGGCCAGGGCGAACGCGCCGGTGCAGATCGACACGATGCGGGTGCCGGGCCGGATCCTGGCCAGCGCCGCGCGCACCGGCTCCGGCAGCTCCTCCGCGAGGTGCCGCAGGCTGTACGGCGGCACGACGACCGTGTCGGCCCGCTCCAGCGCCTCGGGCCCGTGCTCGACGGTAATGGTGAAGTCGGCGTCGGTGGCGACGGTGCGCTCGTCCGTCGCCGCGCAGGTCACCACCTCGTACGCGCCGGGCACCAGCGGGAAGACCCGGTTCGGGATGCCCAGCTCGAACGGGTACACCCCGTCGAGGGCGAGGACGGCGACCACGTGAGCACTCATGGCACGATCCTATCGCTTACTGACCATCTTGCCATTGCCCAGGTCAGAGGCGCACCGCAAGCTGGTGCCATGACCACGAAGAGCGCACAGAACTCCCCGACCACGCAGCACACGATGAAGACCGTCCGCCAGGACACGCTCGGCGCGCCCGAGGTGCTGTACGAGACGGAGGTCGAGCGGCCGGTGCCGGGCGTCGGCCAGATCCTCGTCGCGGTGCACGCGGCGGGCGTGAACCCGACCGACTGGAAGCACCGCGGCCTCGGAATCTTCCTGGGCGAGCCGCCGTACACGCTGGGCTGGGACGTCTCCGGCGTCGTGGAGGCGGTCGGCTTCGGCGTCGCGCTGTTCGCGCCGGGCGACGAGGTCTTCGGCATGCTGCCGTACCCGTACGGCGCCGGTTCGCACGCCGAGTACGTGGCCGGGCCCGCCCGTGCCTTCGTGCCGAAGCCGGCCGGGCTGAGCCACGTCGAGGCGGGGGCGCTGCCGCTGGTGGCGCTGACCGCGTGGCAGGCGCTCGTCGACGTCGCCCGGGTGGAGCCGGGACAGCGGGTGCTGGTGCAGGCGGCGGCCGGCGGCGTGGGCCACGTCGCGGTACAGATCGCCAAGGCGCGCGGCGCGTACGTCATCGGGACGGCGTCCGCCGCCAAGCACGACTTCGTGCGCGGTCTCGGCGCGGACGAGGTCGTCGACTACCGCACGGCGGACGTCACCCAGGAGGTCGGGGACGTCGACGTGGTCCTCGACCCGCTGGGCGGCGAGGAGCGGCTGCGCTCCCTGGAGGTGCTGCGGCCGGGCGGCATCCTGGTGTCGATCCTGCCGGGCAACTTCGGTGAAGTGACCGAGCGGGCGGCCGAGTTGGGGGTGCGGGCCACGGACATGCTCGTGGAGCACGATCAGGCGGGGATGGCGGCGGTGGCGGAGCTCGTCGAGGCCGGGAAGCTGCGGGTGCACGTCTCGGGCACGTATCCGCTGGCCGAGGCCGCCAAGGCGCACGCGGAGGGCGAGACCGGGCGGGTGACCGGCAAGCTGGTCCTCACGGTGCGGCCGTAGCGGGGCGGGCCAGCGCGTCCAGGGTCGCCCGCACCGTCGACAGCAGCGCCCGGCGGTCCTGGACCCGGCCCAGCACCCGCAGCCCGTAGTAGGCGCTCTGCACCTGCCGGGCCAGGGTCCTGGCGTCGGTGTCGGCGCGGAACTCGCCCGCGTCCTGGCCCTGCGCCACGACCGTGCGGATCGCGTCCTCGACCCGGTCGAAGGTGCGGCGCACCACCTTCTTGACGTCGGGGTCGAGGGCCGCCGCCTCGATCGCGGCGTTGATCGCGAAGCAGCCGTGCGGGTCCGTCCCGCCGGCCGCGAGGTCGGTGTCGACGGCGTGCACCATCAGGGCGCGCAGCCGCTGCCGGGCGGTGCCGGGGCCGGCGAGGATCTCCAGCTGCCCGGCGGTGGCGGTGTCGTGGTAGCGCTCCAGGGCGCGCAGGTACAGCTGCCGCTTGCCGCCGAAGGTGTTGTAGAGGCTGGAGGGGCCGAGCCCGGTGCTGTCGCACAGGTCACGGGTGGAGGTCCCCTCGTACCCGTGGCGCCAGAACGTGTCCATCGCCGCGCCGATGACCCGCTCCTCGTCGAACTGCCGTGGCCTCGCCATGCCGTCACCCTAAGAGTTTTGGAGCACTGGTA
>NZ_JAMOLN010000058.1 GCF_024448165.1 Streptomyces longispororuber | reverse complement strand
GCCGCCTCGTCGGCGATCGCGTCGAAGTCCACGTCACCGGTGCCCTCCAGCATGGTGATGTGGTCGAGCACCGTCTGGTTGGCGTCGGTGGCCAGGGTCCGAACGAGCGTGTTGCGGGTGGTGTGCCGGACCTGGGCGATGAGCGCGAACACCTTTCCGTGCGAGTCCCGCAGCAGATTGGCGAACTTCCGCTCGTAGTCCTTGCCGCTCGCCGCCGACAGCTCGTCGAGCCAGCCCTGCTGCTGCGGGTTCGGCTGGTTGGGGAGTTCCACGCCGAGCTGCCCGGCCACCGAGCGCACCCGCTGGTCGAGGTCGGTGTGGCCGACGACGAGGTGGTCGCCGGCGTCCCTGATCGCCTGGGTGGGGGCGCGCTCCATGGCCTGCTGGCCCGCCGGTATCTCCCACAGCCCGGCGAGCCTGACCTTGACGATGAAGTCCCGGTCGGTCGCCGACAGCGGGCCCCACCGGGTGGCCACGGTGGCGGCGTTCAGGTTCGCCTGGCCGGTTCCCGACCGGTCCGCGTACGACCAGATCGGGAAGGCCAGGGCGCCGAGGGTGGCGACCAGGGCGGCGAGGATGAGGGCGGTGCCGTTGACGCGACGCAAGCAGTCCTCCCGGTGACCGACGTCGACTCGCCGGTACGGCGAGCTACTTGGTGGTACGGGAAGATACGGGCGCGGCGGGTGTCGTGTTCAGCTCCTCGCGGGGTTCGCCGTCCTCCGTCACGTTCCGTGTCCGGCCGCGACGGACGCGGACCGCGAACACCCCGCCCACGACGGCGACGGCCAGGGCGAGCAGCGCCACGTCCGGCACCCGGTCGCCGACGCCCCGAGCCCACTGCTCGACGGCGAACGAGTCGTCGACGTCGAGCAGTCCGGGCAGCGCCGTCGTCCCGTCGAAGACCAGGAACAGGGTGCCGAGCGCGATGAAGAAGAGCCCGGAGGCGAGGGTCGTCGTGTGCGCCTCGAACCGGCCGATCCGCACCGGCCGCCCGCGCAGCCACCGCCGCCCGCCGAGGTCGAAGCGCTCCCAGAGCAGGGCGAGCAGGAACAGCGGTACCGCCATGCCCAGCGCGTAGACGGCGAGCAGCGCCCCGCCGTACACGGGGTGCCCGCCGAGCGCGGCGACGGTCAGGACGCTGCCGAGGATCGGTCCCGCGCAGAATCCGGCGAGACCGTAGACGGCACCGAGCGCGTACACGGAGACGGCGTTGGTGGGCCTGATCCGCCCGGACAGCTCGGTCATCCGGCGCGAGGCGAAGCCCCGGCCCGCGATCTGCAGCACGCCGAGCGCGATGATCAGCCAGCCGCCGACGGCGACCAGCAGGTCCCGGTTGCCGTAGAAGAAGCGGCCCGCGTACGAGCCGGCGGCGCCGAGCGGGACCAGGGTGGTGGCGAGCCCCAGGTAGAAGATGCCGGTGCGGGCGACGAGCCGGGTCGGGCTGTCGACGGAGTACGCGAAGAAGGCGGGCAGCAGCAGGGCGCTGCACGGGCTGAGCAGCGCGAGCAGGCCGCCGAGGAACGCCGCGAGGTAGCCGATGTCGCTCACCGTGCGGCCTGCGCCTTCGCCGTCTCGACCGCCTGCTCGAAGGTGGCCGCGGGCTGGGCGCCCGCGATGGGCTGTCCGTTGACGAGGAAGGAGGGCGTGGACGTGGCGCCCAGGCGGTACGCCTCGTCCCGGTCCTTGCCGACGGCCGCGTGTGCCGCCGAACCGTCGCGGTCGGTGCGGAACCGGTCGAGGTCCTTCACCCCGGCCTCCCGGGCCAGGGCGTCCAGCCGCGCGGCGCCGAAGCCCTTCTCCTTGGCGCCCTCGGCGTAGGCCGCCGCGTGGAACTGCCAGAAGCGGCCCTGCTGCCCGGCCGCCCAGGAGGCGCGCGCGGCGGCCTCGGACTCGGCGCCGAAGATCGGGAAGTTGCGCCATTCGATGCGCAGGGTGCCGTCGTCGACGTACTTCTTCACGAGGGCGGGTTCGGTGTCGCGGGCGAACTTGCCGCAGTAGCCGCACTTGAAGTCGGCGTACTCGATGAGGACCACGGGCGCGTCCGCGCGGCCCTGCGCGAGGGCGTCGTCGGCGTCCCGGCGGGCGAGCTTCACGAGCTCGGCGGTGGCGTCGTCGAGCTGCTGCCCGGAGTCGCCCTCCTCGGTGACCACGGAGGTACGGGGCTCGGGCCGGGTCGCCGTGTACGAGACGGTGCCGAGGAGCGCGGCGGCCACGGCGACGGCGGCGCAGATGACGAGCGGACGGCGCTTGCCGGGGGTGTTCTTGCCGGGGGTGTTCCTACCGGTGGTGTTGTCGGGAGTGGTGTTTTCGGGCATGGCGAAGTCGTCCTTGCGTGCGGCGGTACGGGTGATGACGCGGGGTGAGTGGGCGTCATCTACACGCGCAGGACGGACAGTTCGACCGGTGAGGGCGGGTCGTGCGGCGGCGGGCCGCGGCCTGCCGGGGTCGGCGGGACGGTGCCGTCGAACGTGGCGTCGGCGCCGAGCCCGTGCTCGTGCACGAGCGGCGCGAGGAGTTCGTGGGCGGACGTGCCGCGCGAGGGCACGCCCTGCCGGCCGTCCGGGGCGTGCCGCTGCTCGGGGTCGCAGCCGGGTGTCGCGGGCGCGACCCGGGCGACCGCGCGGGCGTCGGCCTGCGGGGCGGTCGCCGCGCACGCCGGGACGCCGAGCACGGAGACGAGCAGCGCCATCAGCAGCGCACCCCACAGGACGCGCGCGCCCGGCGCGGCGGGGCGCGTCCGGGTGCGGTGGGTCGGGCGGGGCATGCGGGCAATTCTGCACCACACGAGGGAAGGAGCGTTAACGTCCCGTTGACCGGTCCGTCAGGTCCTCATGGTCTGCTTCCGGACAGGCAGCGGAGGATCTTCGGGAGGAGTCCGTCCATGGAACGCGTCGAGCTGTGCACCGTCGAGGAGTTGATGGCCGCGCTGTACGCCTGCCGGGGCGCGTGGGACACCCCCGACCGCAGCGGTGACCCCGTCGACCTGCACGACCACGCGCTGCAGACGGCGGCGCTGCTGCGCCGTTCCCGGCCCAGCGACAAGGAGTTGCAGGTCGCGGGTCTGGTGCACGACCTCGGGCACCTGCTGAGCCCGGGCGACGACGCGGGGCACGCGGACCGGGCGGCGGAGGCGGTGCGCGGGCTGCTCGGTGAGCGGGTGGCGCGGCTGGTGCGGCTGCACGTGCCGGCCAAGCGGTACCTCGCGGCCGTCGAGCCGGGCCGTGGTCTGTCCGCGCAGAGTTCCCTGACGCTCGGTGCGCAGGGTGGTCCGATGACGGCGCGCGAGGTGGCGTCGTTCGAGGCGGATCCGCTGGCGGAGGACGCGGTGACGCTGCGGCAGGCGGACGACGCGGGCAAGGTGGTCGGGCTCGATGCCGGGTCGATGGAGGACTGGCGGGCCGTGGTCGAGCTGGTGGCGCAAGGGGTGCCGGTGCGCTGAGCGGCGCTGCCGCGAAGGTTGTTGCCGCGAAGGTTGTTGCCGGGGTGCGGGCCGGTGGGGGCCGGTCGCGCAGTTCCCCGCGCCCCTGAAGGCGTGCGCCGGCGCACAGCCTTCCCCGCCGGGGAGATGCCATCCGACGGGTGAGCGTCTCAGGGGCGCGGGGCTGTGTCATCAGCGGCTCCGCCGCGGGGCGCGACCAGCCCCCACCGGCCCGCACACGACGACCCCCCATCGACACACCTGGCGCACCAACCGTCCACGACCACCCCACCCACTGACCCGTCGTCACGCCCACCCGCCCCGTGAGAACGTACGCGCATGAATGCGGAGCGCGTGCTCGGCGGTCGGGTGGCCGTCGTGACCGGGGCCTCACGCGGCATCGGCCGCGCGATCGCCGAGGAACTGGCCCGCGCGGGCGCCGACCTGTGCGTGACGGCACGCCACACCCAGGGCCTCGCGGAGACGGTCACCGCCCTGCGCGCGCTCGGCGCGAACGCGGTGGGCGTGGCCGGGTCCGTCGCCGACCCGGCCCATCTGTGGGAGGTGACGGAGCGGACCATGGCCGAGCTCGGCCGGGTCGACGTCGTGGTGAACAACGCGGCGACGAACCAGCCGTACGGCCCGCTCATGGACGCCGACCCCGAGGCGTGGCGCACCGCGTTCGCCGTGAACGTGGAGGCGCCGCTGCGCCTGGTGCAGTGCGCGTGGCGGGCGTGGATGAGCGAGCACGGCGGCGCCGTCGTCAACGTGTGCACGGAGGGCGCCGCACACGTCGGCCCGCACGTCGGCGCGTACGGCACGAGCAAGGCGGCGCTGCTGCACCTGACGGCTCAACTGGCCGGGGAACTGGGCCCGTTGGTGCGGGTCAACTCGGTGTCCCCCGGTCTCGTACGCACCGAGATGGCCCGCTTCGTGTGGGAGACCGCGGAGGAGACGGTGGCGGCGGGGCTGCCCGCGGGCCGGATCGGGGAGCCGGCGGACGTGGCGCGGGCGGTGCGCTGGCTGGTGTCGGACGAGGCGTCCTGGATCACCGGCGCGGACCTGCTGGTGGACGGCGGCACCCGGGTGCGCGCCGCCTCACCGGCCGGCGACGCGCACGCCGTGCAGCGGCAGCTGCGTCACCACTTCCCGGGTTCGTAGTCCTTCAGGAAGACGCCGTACACGTCGTCGCCGGACTCGCCGCGGACGACCGGGTCGTAGACGCGCGCGGCGCCGTCGATCAGGTCGAGCGGGGCGTGGAAACCCTCCTCGGCGAGGCGCAGCTTGTCGTAGTGCGGGCGCTCGTCGGTGATCCAGCCGGTGTCGACGGACGTCATGAGGATGCCGTCGGACTGGAACATCTCCTGGGCGCTGGTCCGCGTCACCATGTTCATCGCGGCCTTGGCGGCGTTCGTGTTCGGGTGGCCCGCGCCCTTGTAGCCGCGGCCGAAGACGCCCTCCATCGCCGAGACGTTCACGACGTACGCGCGACCGCTGCCCGCCTTCTTCGCGGCCTCGGCCATCGCCGGGCGCAGGGCGCTGATCAGGATGAACGGCGACGTGTAGTTGCACAGCTGGGTCTCGAGCAGCTCCACCGGGGAGATCTGGTCGATGGTCTGCACCCAGGTGTTGGTGTCGACGACGTCCGGGACGAGGCCGCCCGCGTCGATGGCGGTGCCGTCGAGGTGCCGCTCGATGCTGGCGTTGCCCGCGACGAGCGCGAGGTCGGCGACCTGCTGCGCGTCGATGCCGCTGGTGCCGATGGGCAGGGCGGCGATGCCGTCGACCGCGCCCGAGTTGAACGCGCCGATCACGGAGTGGGCGGGCAGTTCACCGGCGGGCAGCGGCGCGCTCTCGCCGTCGACCAGGGCGGCGTAGGCGGAGGGCAGCCGGCGCACGGTCTGCGTCGCGTTGTTGATCAGGATGTCCAGCGGTCCCGCCGCGGTCAGCTGCTCGGCGAGGGCCACGGACTGCGCGGGGTCGCGCAGGTCGATGCCGACGACCTCCAGGCGGTGGATCCAGTCGGCGGAGTCCTCCATCGCCTTGAAGCGGCGGATGGCGTCCTTCGGGAACCGGGTGGTGATCGTCGTGTGGGCGCCGTCGCGCAGCAGCCGCAGCGCGATGTACATGCCGATCTTGGCGCGGCCGCCGGTGAGCAGGGCGCGCTTGCCGGTGAGGTCGGCGCGGGCGTCCCGCTTCTCCCGGTTGAGGCGGGCGCAGTCGGGACAGAGCTGGTGGTAGAAGTAGTCGACCTCCACGTACCGGGTCTTGCAGGTGTAGCAGGAGCGCGGGCGCTGGAGTATCCCCGCGATCCGGCCCTCCTCGGTGATCGACGACGGCAGGATGCCCTCGGTCTCGTCGTCGATGCGCTGCGCCGAGCCGGTCGCGGTCGCCTCGGTGACGGCCTTGTCGTGGGCGGTCTTGGCGGCCCGGCGCTCCTGGCGGCGGCGCTGCTTCACGGTCCGGTAGATGCCGGCGGTGGCGCGCCGCACGGTGATCGCGTCGGGGTGGTCGACGTCCAGCGTGTCCAGCTCGTCGAGGACGGCGAGGCAGACGGCGAGGCGCTCGGGATCGATGCCGGGACCGTACGCGATCTCGTCGCCGGGCCCGGGGGCCTCGTGGTTCTCTGTCACCGTCATCGCTGTTGCCGTTCCTCGGGTCACCCGCGTCGCGCGCGAACCGCGCTCGCTTTCGAATGCGGAATTTTACGGAGCGGCGGGCCCTGTCTCCAAACTCGTTCCGCGGCGGCGAATCTACGTTGTAGGTTTGGCGGGGTCGGGACGGCGTGCGCGCAGCACCAGGACGACCGGGGAGAGACCGTGGACCGCATAGGAATCATCGGCGTGGGCGAGCTCGGCCGGGCCCTGGTGACCGGCTGGTGCGAGGGGGTCGCCGACCCGCCGCCGATCACGCTCTCGCCGCGGGGCGCCCGGGCCGCCGCCGAGCTCGCCGGGCGGTATCCGGGCGTGCGGGTCGGCGCCGGCAACCAGGAGGTGGTGGACCGCAGCGATCTGGTGGTCCTCGCCGTTCGCCCGCAGGACCGCGCGCAGGCCCTGGCCGGGTTGCGGATCAGGGACGATCAGGTCGTCCTCAGCGTCATGGCCGGGGTCACCGTCGACGAGGTGCGCGGACTGCTCGGTACGGCAGTGCCCGTGGTGCGGGCCATCCCGCTGCCCGCCGTGCGCGAGCGCCGCTCGGTCACCGTGACCTGCCCGGCGCACCCGGCCGTGGACGCCCTCTTCGACCGGCTCGGCGGGGCGCTGCCCGTCGCGGACGAGGCGACGCTCGACGTCTTCCAGACGCTGACGTCCACGCTGACCACGCACTACTGGTACCTGGCGACGCTCACCGCGTGGGCGGCCGGGCAGGGCGTCCCCACCGAGGACGCGGACCGGTACGTCCGCGGCCTCTTCCAGGAGGTCGGCCGCACCCTGGGTGACGGCTCGCGGTCCCTGCGGCAGCTCGCGGGCGACCACGAGACGCCGAAGGGCACGAACGAGCGGATCCGCACGACCTGGTTCGACCCCCGCGCCGAGGCCCTGACGGAGGCGCTGGACGCGCTCCGCACGGACCTCGGCCGCCCCGGCGTGGACCCGGGCTAGGGCCTGTCTCCCAGATCCCTCCTGCCCCGCGACGCCTGGCACGCGCTCTCGCCGCACCGGGCGCAAGGCCAAGTACACCCAGTACGAGGCCTTGAGCCCGGCACTCCCCCAGCCTTCGTCCGGGGGGACCCCCTGAGAGCACGCACCAGACGCCGCGGGGCCCGCCCTTCGGGCGGACGGACGGACCTGGGAGACAGGCCCTAGGCGCCACAGGCAGCCAGCAGCTCCTTCACCTCGTCGGTCACCGCGCCCGCCAGGACGTCCAGGTCGGGTACGGCGGCGGCGTCGGCGACGAGCCCGTAGTGCACCCGGCCGCGGTACGTCGAGACGGCCACGGCGAGGGACTGGCCCTGCGCGAGCGGGGCCAGCGGGAAGACCTCGGTGAGCGGGCAGCCGCCGAGCTTCAGGCCGAGGCTGGGCAGCGGCACGCTGGTGACGAGCAGGTCGAACAGCAGGCGGGCGTTCTGGCCGACGAAGGCGCCGCCGAGCCGGTGGCCGAGCGGCGGCACGTGGTCGGCGAGCAGCGCCACCGCACCGGCTCCGCGGCCCGGCCCGTGGTCCTTGCGCCGGTCCATGGTGGCGCGTACGACCCGGAGCCGTTCGAGGGGGTCGCCCTCCCCCACGGGCAGCCGCACCAGGTAGCCGGAGAGCCGGTTGCCCTGCGGGTGGGCGGTGCGCGGGCGGCGGCGGGAGACCGGGACGAGGGCGCGCGGCTCGACGCCCGCGCTGCCGTCGCCGCGCTCGTCGAGCCAGCGGCGTACGGCCCCGGCGACGACGGCGATCAGGACGTCGTTCACCGTGCCGCCCACCGTCTTGCGGATCCGGTGCACGTCGTCCAGGTCGAGTACGACCCCGGCGGTGCGCCGCCGGCCGCTGGCGTCGGCGGTGAGCGCGGGCGAGGTCCGCACGCCCCAGGTGGCCCGCGCCACGGACGCGCCGATCGACAGGGCCTGCGACGCGCCGCCCGCGAGCGCGCGCACGTGGCCGGGGTAGCGCCGCGGGTCGAGGTCGCCGAGCGTGATCTCCCGCATCCCGGGGAACGGCAGCCGCAGTCCGCGGCGCGGGGCCGGCTCGTCCTTCGGTGCGCGTGCCAAGGGCAGGTCGACGGGGTCCATCACGGCCGCCGCGAGGGTCAGGGCGCGCAGGCCGTCGGCGAGGGCGTGGTGGAACTTGAACAGGACGGCGAAGGAAGCGCCGTCCGCCGCGGGCAGCACGTGCGCCTCCCACGGCGGCCGCCGCCGGTCCAGCGGCCGCTCCATCAGGGCGCCCGCGGCCGCGTGGAAGTCGTCCACGGGAGCGGTGAGCCGCACGTGCTCCAGCGGCTCGAAGTCCGTGACGGGCACCCGGGCGGCGCCCCCGACCGGGATCAGCACTCCCGCTATGCGCATCCGCAGCCCGGGCACCCCGGCGGCGCGGGCCGCGAGCAGTTCGTGGGCGTGCTGCGCGGCGCCGGGCGCATCGGCCTCGAAGACCCCCAACGCGCCCAGGTGCATGGGGTGTTCCGCGGTCTCGATGTTCCAGAAGGCAAGGTCGAGTGGTGCGAGCAGGTCCGAGCTCTTGGCGGTCATGGAGTGCTCTCGCGTCGACGACGGGGAGTGGGCAGTCAATCGCCCTCACTCGATTACGGTCAAGTACGATCTCGGCACGCTCAGTTAACAACAGATTAAGACCCGCCCCTCTGGGAGAGGCGGGTCTCGTGGGACGGGTGTGGACTGTCTAGTACGTCACCTCAGGGCGGGCGGCGCCGCGTCGGCACCGGTCCCCCACGCCGACGGCGTACTGCCCACCTCGAAGGAGAGGTCCCGCAGTCCGCGCAGGTCCTCGGTGGTCAGGTACGTCTTGCCGTACGCGGTCCCGTCCGTCCGGGCGGACTGGATGTAGCGGACCGAGTCCGAGGTGCCCGGCGCCCGCACGGTCAGCTTCCCCTGCGGGTAGTACCGCCGGTCGAGCGTGACGTCGACCCGCTCGAACACCGGCGTCGACAGGCCCCAGGTGTCCGTGCCGGGCTGCACCGGGAAGATCCCGATGGACGACAGGACGTTCCACGCGGACATCGTGCCGAGGTCGTCGTTGCCGGTCATGCCGGTCGGCGCGTCGGTGAACAGGGTCAGCGCGGCGTGCACCACGTCGGTGGTCTTCCACGGCTGTCCGGTCGACAGGTACGTATAGGGCGCGATGAGGTCGGGCTCGTTCTGCGGGTTGTACTTGTCCGCGTTGTAGTAGGCGTACGGGCCGTTGACCCACACCTCGCGGGCGGTCTTCGCCGGGTCCTTCACCAGCTGGTCGTAGGCGAAGAACGAGTCGAGCCGCTGGTTCGCGGCGTCCGTGCCGCCGATCAGGCCGACCATCCCCGGCAGGTCCTGCGGCACGAGCCACTGGTACTGCCAGGACGTGCCCTCGTGGAAGCCCTCGCTCTCGGCGGGGTCGACGGGCCCGGTGAAGGCGCCGGCCGCGTCCCGCGCCCGGAAGAACCCGGTCAAGGCGTCGAAGATCTTCCGGTAGTTCTGGGCCCGCTCGGTGTACCGCTTCGCGTCGTCCGCGTGCCCGAGCTCCTTCGCCATCTGTCCGAGCATGGCGTCGGAGAGCGCGTACTCCAGGGTGGCAGAGGCCCCGTGGTCGTAGTCGGAGTCACCGGGCTTCACGTGCGCGCGGCCCTTGATGTACGGCGCGAAACCGTCGGCCAGGTACTCCTTGTTGGCCTCGCGTCCGACCGGCGCCGAGTCGGCGGGCGGCACGCCGTCCGCGTTCTTCTTCAGGGCGCGGTACGCGTCCTCCTCGTGCCCCTTGAGCAGCCCCTGCTGGTAGGCGTTGGTGAGGAACGGGGTGACGGGGTCGCCGGTCATGATGTTCGTCTCGACCGTGCCGTAGCCCCACTTGGGCAGCCAGCCGCTGTCCTTGTCGATCTGGATCACGGACAGCGCCATGTCCCGCGACTCGCGCGGCGCGAGCAGCGAGAGCAGCTGGGCCTGGGTGCGGTAGGTGTCCCACAGGGACCAGTTCTGGTAGTACGTGAAGCCCTTGGCCCGGTGGACCTTCTGGTCCCAGCCGGTGTAGCGGCCGTCGACGTCGCTGCCGACGTTCGGCGCGAGGAACGACCGGTACAGGGACGAGTAGAAGGTGCGGCGCAGGGTGTCGCCGCCGCCCTGGGCCTTCACGTCGTCGAGGCGGTCCTCCCACGCGGTCTGCGCGGCGTCGCGCACGGCGTCGAAGGAACGCCCGCCCTCCGTACGGAGGTTGAGGGCCGCGCCCTTGGCGTCGACGTAGGAGATCGCCGTGGTCGCCTCGACCGTGCGGTCCTTGCTCGTGTCGAAGCGGACGTAGGCGCCGTTGCGGTCGGCGTCCGCGTCCGACGTCTTCGAGCCGGCGGTGACCGTGTCGCCCTTCCAGGTGCCGGACGTGGTGAAGGGGCGGTCGAACTTCGTGATCGTGTAGACGGTGTACGGCTTGGTGTCCTGGCAGAAGCCGCTGCCGGTGATGGCGGTGCGCACGGTCCGGTTGTCGAGGATCTCGACCTTGGTGTGCAGGCTCTTGTGGAGCGACTGCCCGGCGTTGATGAGGACGTTGGCCTTGTCGGTGGCCGGGAAGGTGTAGCGCTGCACCCCGGTCCGCTTCGTGGCGCTCAGCTCGGCGTCGATCCCGGTCTTCAGGCCGACCTTGTAGTAGCCGGGCGACGCCTTCTCGTCGTCGTGGCTGAACTCTGCCGCGTACGACGCGTAGTCGGTGCTCGTGACGTCACCCGTGGTGGGCAGCACCGGCAGGTCGCCGCCGAGGCCGCAGCCCACGCCCGACAGATGGACGGTGGAGAAGCCGCGGATGTGGTTCTCGGAGTAGTCGTAGCCGGTGTTGTGCCCGGTGTCCGGCGAGAACTGCACCATGCCGAACGGCACGGCGGCGCCGGGATAGGTGTTGCCCTCGTTCTCGGTGCCGATGAACGGGTTGACCAGGTCGGTCAGTCGGCCGTCCGCGCCCGACGCGGCCTGCGCCGCGGGCGCCCCGAGTCCCGTACCGAGCAGGGCGGCGGCCGCGAGCACGCCGAGCGTGCGGCGGGTACGTCTCTTCATCGTGCGCCTCTCATGGTGCGCGTTTCGACAACGTTGTCAGCGTGATGCGCGATCATTCTTCGTCCGTCCCGACAGCCCGTCAAGACTCCAGGCGCCACAGGTGGTCGTCCGTCCCGTTGTCGGCGAACTGCACCACTTGGGCACTGTTGGCGGTGGACATCCCGTCGACGCCGAGCACCTTGCCGCTGTGCTCGTTGCGCAGCAGGAACCAGCCGTCGGACTGCTCGACACGGGTCCACAGCAGGTCGGCGCGTCCGTCGTCCTCGTACTGGACGGCCCGGGCGCTGTCGCTGGTCGAACTGCCTTCCACCGCGAGGAACTTCCCGCTCTGCCCGTTGCGGATGCGCAGGCGTCCGTCGCCGGCGTCGAGCAGCTGCCAGGCGTGGTCGCCCGTCCCCGTGTTGTCGAACTGGACGACGCGCGCGTCGTTCGCGGTGGACATGGAGTCGACGGCGAGGACCTTGCCGCTGTGCTTGTTCTGGATGCGGTGGTACGCCGGTTCGGGCGTCCAGGGGTGTCCGTCGGGGGCGGCCGTGGGGAAGGAGGTGATGCGCAGTCGTGCCGCGCCCATCGGCACGAGCGTCACGGTCTCCACGGCTGCCCGGCTGCGCGCGGGGCTGGGCTGCAGCGGTGCGACGACGTGTTCGTCGTCGGCGATCCACTCGGGGATGCGGCGGGCCTTCGCGGCGAGCGTGACGGGGGTGCCGTCGAGGGTGAACGGGTTGTCGGGCAGCGGTCCCGCACTGCGCCGCAGTGCGGGCGAACTCCCGGGCACCAGCCCGTAGTTCCAGTTCGACGCGGCGTGCACGTCGTACTCGGGGAAGGTGTCGCTGCCGCCGGTCCGCACGTACTTCTCGGCGACCTTGAGCGAGTAGGTGAGCGGCCCGTGGTCGACGCTGACGCTGTCGTGGTTGGCGCTCCAGGTGCGCAGGGTGGTGCGCTGGGGCAGCCGGAGGGTGACCCGGTCGCCGTCCCGCCAGGTGCGCCGGACGGTGGTGAAGGACGGACCCGAACCCGCCTTCACCTGTTGCCCGTTGACGGTGAGGCGCGGTCGGTCGCACCAGCCGGGGACGCGCAGCCGCAGCGGGAAGTCGACGGGCCGGTCGACCTGCACGGTCAGCGTGATCGTCTCGTCGAACGGGTAGTCGGTCTCCTGGCGCACGGTCACGGGCACGCCGTCGGCGCCGACCGTCGCCCGCACCTCGCAGGCGGCGTAGAGCGCGGCGGCGAGTCCGCCGTCGGGGGTGGCGAGCCAGAGTTCCTCGGTGAAGTAGGGCCAGCCCATGCCGTAGTTGTGCGGGCAGCAGCGGTACTGGTCGACGCCCGGCTGGAACGACTGCATGGCGAAGCCGTTCTGGAACTGGCCGTCGGTCTTGCGGGCGTTGTCGAGGTCGACGCCGTTGGCGCTGGTGACGTAGTGGATGCCCTTGCCCTGCGGGTCGAGGGCGGCCGGGAGCATGTTGAAGGCGAGGTCCTCGCAGCGATCGGCCCAGACCGGGTCGCCGGTGATCCGGGTGAGCAGCTCGTGGCTGGCCATGAACTCGACGATGCCGCAGGTCTCGAAGCCCTGGCGCGGATCACCGAATCCGGGCCGGTAGTTCTCGTCGCCCGCGATGCCGCCGCCCGCGAACTGGCCGTATTCGGCGAGGACTTGGTCGTAGGTGCGGTAGGTGGCCCGCACGAGGCCGTCGGCGCCGTCGGCCGCCCACTGAGCGTACTGGGCGGGTTCGCGGAAGCCCTGGGCGATGTTCACGTTGTGCGGGGTGGGCAGGGCGCCGGTCCAGTCGGCGCCGTAGCGGTGCATCTTCTCGACGAGGCTCGTCAGGAACGTGTCGCCGGTGCGCTCGTACAGCCAGCGCGCCGTGTCGATGCCGTCGCCCCAGCGCACCGAGACCCAGCTGGAGTCGAAGGCGCCCTTGCCCTGCGTCTCCATGTACCGCAGGAACCGGGTCAGGAACGGCACGATGCGCTCGTCGTGCGTGTACTCCTCGTACGTGCGCAGGGCCATGAGCAGCGGCAGGAACGGCCAGAAGTCGGGGCCGCCGTTCAGGGAGGTGCGCAGGGCGCGCGGGCCGAAGAAGCCGTCGGGCTCCTGGGTGGCGAGGATCGCGTCGATCCAGCGCTTGCTGGTGGCGAGTGCCGCGCTGTCCCGGGTGGCGACGGCGAGCGGTACGAAACCCCTGAGCCAGTAGGGGAGTTCCTCCCAGCCGCCGAGTTCGGGGTGGGCCCAGCCGCTGGTTTCCATGGCGAGGAAGTGCGAGCGCTCCTCGTAGCGGCCGCAGAGTCCGGCGAGCTGGAGTCTCAACTGTCCGGCGAGCCAGCCGCGGGCGGTGATGCTGCCGGCGGGGAGGCGGGTGAAGGCGTCGGCGGCGGGACCGGCCGCGTCCGCCCGGGCCGGGGTGTCCGCCATGGCCGGGGCGCCGGCCGCGCCGCCGAACGCGGTGGCCGCGGAGACCACCGTCGCGGCCTGCAGCACGCCGCGTCGTGTCACTGTCATGAGCTGTCTCCCACGAGAAGGGGGCGGGCCCGGCGTGCGGGCCCGCCCCGGGGCGTACGGATCAGGAACAGTTCTGCACGGTCGCCTGGGAGGCGTCGCGGATCAGCGCCTGCTGGGCGTCGTGCACGCGCTTCACGTCCGGCTTGACGACCCTGCGGTCGTAGGTGAGCAGGCCGTTCAGCTCACCCTCCACGTCGGAGATCTGCGTGTAGACGGCGCCGTTGCCGCCCTTGCAGGCGAGCTTGTGCACCTCATCCAGCTTGGTGAGGTAGTCGTCCGTGTACGTCGCCGGGTCGACGTCGACGTAGGACTGCTGGACCGACCAGGCGTGGCCGGGCACGGCGAGGCCGAGGCCGCCGTACTCGCCCGCGACCAGGGCCCGTTTGCCGTCGGGGTTCGGCGGCAGGGCCGGGCTCGGATAGCCGTGTTCGTCGAGGATGTCGCCGGTTCCGCCGTCCCGGCCCAGGTTGATGCCGGACATCGAGTTGATCAGGCGGGTCGGGTCCCAGGACTTGGCCTGGTCGGCGAGGCGCGCCTCGTCGTACTGGCCCCAGCCCTCGTTGAGGGTGACCCACATGACGACCGACGGGTGGTTGTAGTGCTGGTCGATCATGATCTTCATCTCGCGCTCGAACTCGGCGCGGGCGGCCGTGGACGGGTTCACCCCGGCCGTCATCGCCGGCATGTCCTGCCAGACGAGCAGGCCCAGCTTGTCGGCCCAGTAGAACCAGCGGTCGGGTTCGACCTTGATGTGCTTGCGGACGGAGTTGAAGCCCATCTGCTTGTGCATCTTCAGGTCGTACGCGAGCGCCTCGTCACTGGGCGCGGTGTGCAGGCCGTCCGGCCAGAAGCCCTGGTCGAGGGTGGCCATCATGAAGGTGGGCTTGCCGTTGAGCACGGTGCGCGGGGTGCCGTCCACCTGCTCGACCTTGATGGAGCGCATCCCGAAGTAGCTGCCGACGCGGTCCGAGCCGACGCTCACCTTGAGGTCGTACAGGTAGGGGTCGTCCGGGGTCCACAGCCGCGGCTTGGCGATCTTCAGGGTGAGCGGTGAGCCGGAGGTGCCGGTGGCGGTGGCCACCTTGCGGTCGCCGGCGTACGCGGTGGCCGTGACCGGGAGTCCGGCGCGGACCCCGGTGGTGTCGACGGCCAGTTGGCCCTTCTCCACATCCGGCGTCAGCTTCAGGTCGGTGACGTGGTCGGCCGCGACGGGCTCCATCCACACCGTCTGCCAGATGCCCGACGACGGGGTGTACCAGATGCCGCTGGGGTCGAGGCGCTGCTTGCCGAGCGGCGGGTTCTCGCCGTTCGCCGCGTCGGTCGGGTCGTAGACGCCGACGATCAGCTCCTGGGTGCGGCCGGGCTTGAGCGCGTCGGTGACGTCCGCGCTGAACTTGTCGTAGCCGCCCTTGTGGTCGGCGACCTTCTTGCCGTTGACGTAGATCTCGGACTTCCAGTCGACGGCACCGAAGTTCAGCTGGAGGCGCTGCCCCTTGCCGACCTTCCAGTTCGCGGGAACCGTGAAGGTACGCCGGTACCACATGCGGTCCTCGTGGCGCTCGATCCCGGAGAGCTGGGACTCGACCGGGTACGGCACGAGGATCTTCTCGCCGAGCTTCTTGCCGACCGGCACCGGATCGCCGTCCTTGGCGGCGGCGAACTCCCAGCTCCCGTTCAGGTTCTGCCAGTTCGAGCGGGTCAGCTGGGGCCGCGGGTACTCGCGGTGGGCGTTGCCCGCGGTGACGTCGTCGCCCCACTTGGTGGTCAGCTGGTGCGTGGAGTGGTTCGGGCCGCTGGACCAGAAGGAGCCGACGGCGGTGCCGTCGCTGCCGGCGAGGCCGCCCTTGCCGTCGTACGTGACGTCGGCCAGGCCGGGTGCGTCGCCGTCCTTGTTGCCGACGACCGGTTCGGCCAGGCCGACGAGCAGGGACCGCGCGTCGTCCGGGTCGGCCTTGACCGTCTTCAGCGGCCACTTGGCGCCGCCGATCACGGCGTTCAGGTGGTCGTTCACATCGCCGGGTATCGTGCCCAGCTTCTGGGCGAAGTCGAGCTTCAGGGTGCGGCCGTCGCCGAGCACGGTGGTGCCGATGGCGCCGTCGTACTTCCAGTCGTCGGGCAGCCGGAACGCCGACGACGGGATCGCCTCCTTCTGCTCACCCGGCTCGGTCCAGCGCAGGTGGAGGTTGGAGCCGCCGTAGTGCTCGAAGTACTCGACCTTGATGTCGACGGCCTTGTCGGCGGTCAGTTCGACGGGCGCGGAGGTCTGCTCCTTGTCCCAGTCGTCGACCCAGTGGTCGATGACCAGCTTGCCGTCGACCCACAGCCGGAATCCGTTGTCCCCGATGAGGGAAAACGTTGTCGAGCCGGTCTTCTCCGGCACGAGTTTCCCGGTCCAGCGGACGCTCGCGTCGTCCGCGCGGCCGGTGGCGGACTGGAGCCGGGACTCCAGGCTGCCGAAGTCGATCCTGGGGTCGAATCCGGTGGCCTTCAACTCGTCGAAGTCGAAGGCTCCCGGGGCGGATTGGGTGTAGTACTCGCCCTTGAGCCCCTGCGGCACGACGGGCTCGTCCGCCGCCGTGGCCTGCGGGGCCACGGTGAGTGCGGTGAGTCCGAGTGCCGTGGTCAGCAGCAGGGCGAGCTGTCTGCCATGGCGTCCGAGGGTGTTGGTGCGCACGGATCCTCCTGTGCTGGAACGCGATGAGGAAGGGTGGCGGCTCGCCGCTCGAGTCGGTACAACTCGTCTGTACAACGTTGGAAGGAACGGCAGTTGGCATGACAGCACGCCTCCCGGCGTGCTGTCCAGGGTCATGACAAGCGCTCCCGAAGCGCGGGGGCACCGAACCGAAGGAGATTCCGTGCGGGTGAGCCTCAAGGATGTCGCGGAGCGCGCGGGCGTCTCGATCAAGACCGTGTCGAATGTCGTGAACAACTACCAGCACGTCACCCCCGCGATGCGCGCCCGGGTCCAGGAGGCCATCGACGAGCTGGGCTACCGGCCGAACTTGACGGCTCGTCACCTGCGCAAAGGCCGTACCGGGATCATCGCGCTCGCCCTGCCCGAGCTGGGCAACCCGTACTTCGCGGAGCTCGCCGGCGCCGTGATCGACGCGGCCGCCGAGCACGACGTCACGGTGCTGCTCGACCACACGCGGGGCGAGCGCGAGCAGGAGATCCTGGTGAGCCAGGGCTTCCGGGCCCGGGTGATCGACGGCCTGATCCTCAGCCCGCTGGAGCTGGAGGCGGACGATCTGCGCGGGCGGGACGACGACGTGCCGCTGGTGCTGCTGGGCGAGCGGGAGTACGACCTGCCCTTCGACCACATCGCGATCGACAACGTCGCCGCGGCCCGCACCGCGGTGCGCCATCTGCTGGGCCGCGGCCGCACCCAGATCGCCTACCTGGGCGAACGCACCGATTCCGCGAACCAGCCGGCCCATCTGCGACTCGCGGGCTGGCGCGCCGAGCTGACGGCGGCGGGGCTGCCCGCGCCCGAGTCACTGGTCGGGGCGACCGGGGGCTGGGACCGCGGGGACGGCGCCGAGGCGATGGCCAGGATGCTGGACTCCGGGGTGCGGCCGGACGCCGTGTTCGCGTACAACGACCTGGTCGCGATCGGTGCGATGCGGGTGCTGCACGAGCGGGGTCTGCGGGTGCCGTGGGACGTGGCGGTGGTCGGTTTCGACGACATCGCGGAGGGCCGGTTCGGGGCGGTCACGCTGACCACGATCTCCCCAGACAAGCAGGCCATCGCGCGGCTCGCGGTGCAGTCGCTGCTGCGCCGGCTGGAGCATCCCGAGGAGCGGGCCGGGCGGGAACTCACGGCGGAATACCGCCTGTTGGAGCGGGAGAGCACGCTCGGCCGACGCTGATCGCAGGACCCCGGAATCCGGCCCGGCCGACCGGGCCGCCGTCGACGAGTCGCTGCGCACCCTCTTTACAGCCTCCTTCCAACGATGTAAAAACCTCCCCTGTACCGCCGATCGACCGGTCGAACGATCTCGAACTCACCCACCCCGTCAGCGCGTTCACGCGCCGGGCCGTGCCGTTTTGGGGACCTCCACATGACGCAGACCGTGCCACACCGCCGTACCGCCAGCCGGGCCCTGCTCGCCGCCGGCCTCGTCGCGAGCCTCGCGCTCGCCACCGGATGTGCCAAGTCCGAGGACGACAACAACGCCTCGGACAAGGGGAGTTCGAGTGCGGCGAACGAGAACGCCGGACAGGAGGTCGCCTCCCCCGACGGCGGCAAGACCTGCGACATCGCCGCCTTCGGAGGCGAGAAGGCCGACCTGAAGAGCGCGACCGTCGGCTTCTCGCAGTCCGAGAAGGAGGCCAACCCGTTCCGGATCGCGGAGACCGCCTCCCTCAAGGCCGAGGCGAAGAAGCGCGGCGTCAAGCTGCTCACCGCGAACGCCCAGTCGCAGTTCTCCAAGCAGATCAGCGACGTCCAGGACCTGATCTCCAAGGGCGCCGACCTGCTGGTCATCGCGCCGCTCAACTCCGACGGCTGGGAGCCGGTGCTGCGCGCGGCCGGCGCCAAGCACATCCCGATCGTCACCGTCGACCGCAAGATCAACGCGACGGCGTGCAAGGACTACGTCTCCTTCATCGGCTCGGACTTCGTGGAGCAGGGCAAGCGTGCCGCGGACCAGATGATCGAGGCGACCGGCGGCAAGGGCACGATCGCGATCCTGCTCGGCGCCGCGGGCAACAACGTGACCACCGAGCGCACCAAGGGCTTCGAGGACCGCATCAAGGAGAAGGCCCCCGACCTGAAGGTCGTCTTCAAGCAGACCGGCGAGTTCGCCCGCGAGAAGGGCCAGCAGGTCACCGAGCAGCTCATCCAGTCCAAGCCGGACATCACCGGGATCTACGCCGAGAACGACGAGATGGGCCTCGGCGCGGTCAACGCCCTGAAGGGCGCGGGCAAGAAGGCCGGCGACGTGAAGATCGTGACGGTCGACGGCACCCGCAACGCGGTGCAGGGCATCGTCGACGGCTGGATCTCCGGCGTCATCGAGTCCAACCCGCGCTTCGGCCCGCTCGCCTTCCAGACCCTGGACTCCTTCACCAAGGGCGACAAGGTCGGCCAGGACATCGTTATCAAGGACAGCGCGTACACGAAGGACAACGCCGAGTCGGACCTCTCCAAGGCGTACTGATGCTGTCGGCGAGCAGTCTGAGCAAGACGTTCCCCGGCGTGCGCGCCCTCGACGGCGTCGACTTCACCGCGCGCGCCGGGGAGGTGCACGCCCTCATCGGGGAGAACGGGGCCGGGAAGTCGACCCTGATCAAGGTGCTCACCGGTGTGTACCAGCCCGACCAGGACGCGGGCGAGCTCAGCTACGACGGTCGACGGGTCAGCTTCTCCACACCTCTTGAGGCGCAGCACGCGGGCATCTCCACCATCTACCAGGAGGTCAATCTCGTCCCCCTGATGAGCGTGGCCCGCAATCTGTTCCTGGGCCGCGAACCGCGCGGGAAGCTGGGCCTGATCGACTTCCGGCGGATGCACCGGGAGGCGGACGCGGCCCTGCGCGAGCTGGGCGTGCGCGTCGACGTGCAGCGCCCGCTGCGCGAACTCGGCGTCGGCGCCCAGCAGATGGTGGCCCTGGCCCGCGCGGTCTCGGTCGACGCGAAGGTCGTCATCATGGACGAGCCGACGTCGTCGCTCGAACCGCGCGAGGTGCGGACCCTGTTCGGCGTGATCCGGATGCTGCGGGAGCGCGGCATCGCGGTCGTCTACGTCAGCCACCGCCTCGACGAGCTGTACGAGGTGTGCGACGTGGTCACCGTGCTGCGCGACGGCAAGGTGGTGCACACCGGGAGCCTCGGCGACCTGGACCGGCTGCGGCTCGTGTCGCTGATGCTGGGCCGCGACATCGGCGACGTACAGGACGAAGGGCTCACCAAGTTCTCCGGCGAGCACGACGCGGCGGCCGAACCGGTGCTGCGGGCGGAGGAGTTGACGGCACGCCACCAGCTGCACGGGGTGTCGCTGGAGGTCCGGCCCGGGGAGGTCGTCGGGCTGGGCGGTCTGCTCGGTTCGGGGCGCAGCGAGACCGCGAAGGCCATCGCGGGGGCGCTGCCCACCGACAGCGGCCGGGTGGTCGTGGCCGGTTCACCGGTGCGGACCGGGTCCACGCCCGCCGCGATCCGGGCCGGGATCAGTCTGCTGCCCGAGGACCGGAAGGCGGAGGGGATCGTGCCGGGCCTGTCGGTGCGGGAGAACATCGCGCTGGCCGCGCTGCCGGGTCTGTCCCGGTTCGGGCTCGTCGACGAGGGCCGGATCGACAAGATCGTGGACACGTTCGTGAAGCGACTCCGCATCAAGGCGTCGGGCCCGCACCAGAAGGTGGGCGAGCTGTCGGGCGGCAACCAGCAGAAGGTGCTGCTCGCGCGCTGGCTCGCGATGAACCCGAAGGTGCTGCTGCTCGACGAGCCGACCCGGGGCATCGACGTCGGCGCCAAGGCCGAGGTCCAGAAGCTCATCGACGAGCTGGCGGACGACGGCCTGGGCGTGCTGCTGATCTCCTCCGACATGGAGGAGCTGATCGAGGGCTCGGACCGGGTCGTCGTCCTCAAGGACGGCGCGGTGGTCGCCGAGCTCACCGGTGACGCGGTCACCGAGGACCGTCTGATGCGCGCGATCGCCGCAACTCCCGCTGGAGGGCCGCCCGTTGAGTGAACTGACCCTGGGCAGGGCCGCCGTCGACCGCGACCGGCTGCTTCGCCTGCTCCAGGACTACGGCGTCTATCTCGGCGTCGCCGTCCTGCTCCTGGTGAACATCGCCTTCACCCCGCACTTCCTGTCCGCCGAAAACTTCCGCACCCAGGCCGTGCAGGTCGCGCCCGTGCTGATCGTGGCGCTCGGCATGGCCCTGGCGATCGGCAGCGAGGGCGTCGACCTGTCGGTCGGCTCGGTGATGGCGCTCGCCACGTCCCTCATCTCCCTCTACCTCGGCTACGGCGCGTGGATCGCGCTGATCGCCGCGCTCGTCGGAGGCGTGCTCGTCGGGGTCGCCAACGGCGCGCTCGTCGCGTTCATCGGGGTCCAGCCCATCGTCGCCACCCTGGCGCTCATGGTGGCCGGCCGCGGACTCGCGCTCGTGCTCCTCCCCCAGCTCAAGGACGTCCGGGACCCGGGCCTGCGCTCCCTGGGCACCGGTGACGTGCTCGGCATCCCGTACCTGGTGCTGATCGCGGCGGCCCTGGCGCTGCTCGTCGCGTTCGTCGTGCGGCGCACCACGTTCGGCCGTCAGCTCCTCGCGATCGGCGACAGCCGCCCGGCCGCCCAGCTGGCGGGGCTTCCGGTGCGCAGGGTCCTCGTCCTCGTGTACGTGCTGTCCGGCGCGCTGGCCGCCGTGGCGGGGGTGCTGGCCACCGCGCGGCTGACCGCGAGCGACCCGACGTCGCTCGGCAATCTGATGGAACTCTCCGCGATCACGGCGGTCGTGGTCGGCGGCACCCCGCTGACCGGTGGCCGGGTGCGGATCGGCGGCACGGTCGCGGGCGCCGTCCTCATCCAGCTGCTCACGGCCACGCTCATCAAGCACGACCTGCCGCCGTCGTGGACGCAGATCGCCCAGGCCGTGGTGATCGTGCTCGCCGTCTACGCGGCCAGGGAACGGGGGAAGCGATGACGATGACGGATGTGGAGACCGCACCGCCGGCCGGTCCACGGCACGACGAACCGCTCGGGGCGACCCGCGCGGAACGCCTGAGCGCACTGGCCCAGCAGCACGGCGCCCTGGTCACGCTGGTGATCGCGGTGATCGCCGCGTCGCTCTCCTTCGACACCTTCCTGACCGGCGACAACCTGGAGAACATGGCGCTGTCGTCCGCGTTCCTCGCGGTCGTCGCGCTCGGCATGACGTTCGTGATCGTGACGGGCGGCATCGACCTGTCGGTGGGTTCGCTGTTCGCGCTGGGCGGTGTGCTCGCCGCCTGGGGATCGCAGTACGGGACGGTGGTGGCGCTGCTCCTGCCGCTCGCGGTGTGCGGTCTGATCGGCCTGGTCAACGGGCTGCTGATCGCGCGTTCGCGCCTCGCCCCGTTCATCGTGACACTGGCGGCGATGCTCGGCGCCCGCGGCATCCTGCTCGCCGTCACGGACGAGGGCTCGACGACGTACCTCGTCGACAAGTCCACGTTCTTCGCGTCGCTCGGCCAGGAGAAGCTGCTCGGCGTCGGCGTCCCGGTGTGGATCACGCTCGCCCTGTTCGTGCTCGGCGCGGTGGTCCTGCGCCGCACCCGGTTCGGGCAGTACGTGTACGCGGTCGGCGGCAACGAGGACGCGGCGGCCCTGATGGGCGCGCCGGTGGCCCGGACGAAGATCGGCGTCTACACGGTGTCCGGTCTGTGCGCGGGGCTCGCCGGTGCGCTGAACGCGGCGTGGCTGGTGTCCGGGGTGACGATCCTCGGCTCCGGCATGGAGCTGGAGGCGATCTCGGCGGTCGTCATCGGCGGCACGCTGCTGACGGGCGGCTTCGGGTTCATCAGCGGATCACTGGTGGGCGTGCTGCTGCTGAAGGTGATCCAGAACGTGATCAACCAGATCGGGTCGCTGGACTCCGCGTACCAGCAGGTGGTCAGCGGTGCGTTCCTCGCCGTGGTCGTCATCGCGCAGACGTGGCTGGGGCGGCGCCGACGGGTGCTGTGACCTGCAGGTTCCAGGGACTGAAACCGTCGTGAAGCCGCGCTGAGTGCGGCAGGCCCGAGCCTGTGCGGCATGACCACAACGACAGCGCCCGTCCCCTTCGCCATCACGGCGAAGGGGCTCCGCAAGTCCTTCGGGGACAAGACCGTCCTCGACGGCATCGACCTCGCGGTGCCGACCGGCACGGTCTTCTCCCTGCTCGGCCCGAACGGCGCCGGGAAGACCACCGCCGTCAGGATCCTCTCCACGCTCATCACCGCCGACGGCGGCCACCTGTCCGTCGGCGGCCACGACCTGGCCGTCGACCCGCAGGCCGTACGGTCGACGATCGGCGTGACCGGCCAGTTCTCGGCCGTGGACGGGCTGATCACCGGCGAGGAGAACATGCTCCTCATGGCGGACCTGCACCATCTGCCCCGGCGCGAGGGGCGCCGGGTCACCGCCGAACTCCTCGAACGCTTCGACCTGGTGGCGGCGGCGCGGAAGCCTGCCTCCACCTACTCCGGCGGCATGACCCGCCGCCTCGACCTCGCCATGACCCTGGTCGGCGCCCCGCGGATCATCTTCCTCGACGAGCCGACGACCGGCCTCGACCCACGCTCCCGCCACACCATGTGGGGCATCGTCCGCGAGCTCGTCGCCGATGGCGTCACCGTCTTCCTCACCACGCAGTACCTGGACGAGGCCGATGAACTCGCCGACCGGATCGCCGTGTTGAGCGAGGGACGGATCGCCGCCACGGGCAGCTCCGACGAGCTGAAGCGGCTGGTGCCGGGCGGGCACGTGCGGCTGCGGTTCGCCGACCCGGCCGCGTACCGGTCGGCCGTCGCCGCGCTGCGGGACGTCACCACGGACGACGAGGCGCTCGCCGTGCGGATCCCGAGCGACGGCACCCAGCGGGAGCTGCGCTCCGTCCTCGACCGGCTGGACTCGGCGGGCATCGAGGCGGACGCGCTGACCGTGCACACCCCCGACCTCGACGACGTGTTCTTCGCGCTGACCGGCGGCACCGACCAGCCCGTCCCGGCCGAGGAGGCCGTCCGATGAGCGGCACGTCCCTCGCCGTCCGCGACTGCGCCACGATGCTGCGGCGCAACCTGCTGCACGCGCGGCGCTACCCCTCCCTCACTCTGAACATCCTGCTGACGCCCATCGTCCTGCTGCTGCTGTTCGTGTACGTCTTCGGGGACGTGATGAGCGCGGGCATCGACGGCGAGGCCGACCGCTCCGCCTACATCGGCTACCTCGTCCCCGGCATCCTGCTGATGACGATCGGCGCCACTCCGGCGGGCACCGCGATCTCCGTGACGATGGACATGACCGAGGGCATCATGGCCCGGTTCCGCACCATGGCGATCCATCGCAGGGCGGTCCTCGTAGGGCACGTCCTGGGCAGTGTGCTGCAGACGGTCATCGGGGTGCTCGTCGTCGGCACGGTCGCCGTGGCCATCGGGTTCCGGTCGACGGACGCGACGGCCCTGGAGTGGCTGGCGGCGTTCGGGCTCACCGTCCTCGTCGCCCTCGCGCTCACCTGGATCGCGGTCGGCCTGGGCCTGGCCAGCCCGAACCCGGAGGCGGCCAGCAACAACGCCATGCCGCTGTTCGTCCTGCCGTTCATCTCCAGCGCGTTCGTCCCGGTCGACGCGATGCCGGGCTGGTTCCGGCCGGTGGCCGAGTACCAGCCGTTCACACCGATCATCGAGACCCTGCGCGGACTGCTCATCGGCACCGGGATCGGCCACAACGGGTGGCTCGCCGTCGCCTGGTGCCTGGCGCTGGCCGCGCTCGGCTACTTCTGGTCGAGGGCGCTGTTCAACCGCGACCCGAGATGAGCGCGCGGGACGCGTCCCGCAACGCGTCCCGCCCCAGGGCGGCGTACCCGGCCACCGCGTCGGCGTACGCCGCCCGGTCGGCGTCCTCGGCGGCCTGCCGGGCGCGGTCCGCGGCCATCGTGGGCTGGAACTCGCGCAGCACCCACAGCCGTTCGGCGAGGGCGACCATCCGTACGGCGGCCGGGTCGCGGCCGGCGAGCCCGGTGGCGCCGAGGGCGTGCAGCGCCGTGCCGAGGACGGGCAGTCCGAGCCAGGCCACGGGCGGTCCGGTGAACAGCGTCCGCAGCCGCTCGGCGGTCTCGGCGACGGGTTCCGGCCGGCCAGCGTAGGCGTGCGCCGTCACGGCCGTCGCCTGGATCTGCAGCGCCCACGGGTCCAGCCACAGGTCACCGGGGTACTGGGTGCCGGTCGCGGGCAGCCGGGCCACGGCGCGGCGCCACAGGTCGAGGCCGGCCCCGGTCCGGCCGCGGGCGAGGGCGATCTCGGCGCGGACGCCCAGGTCGGGGCTGTAGAAGGGGTCCTTCTGGGCGGCGCCGTCGGCCTCGGCCCGCCGCTGCCAGCTCTCGGCCTCGTCGGGGTCGCCGCGCTGCAGGCAGGCCAGCGCGAGGCCCCAGCGGATGCCGACGTAGTCGTTCTCGTCGCCGAACCGGGGCAGTGCCGCGCGGGCCGCCCGGAGGTGGCGGTGGGCGGCGTCGCCGTCGCCCGTCTTCAGGCACAGCTCGCTCAGCCGGGACAGGCCCAGGACCTCCAGCGGCGGGCTGTCGACCGGTCCCAGCACGTCGATGCTCCGCCGGGCCGAGGCGAGCGCCGCCTCGATGTCGTGCTCGTGCTCCCAGACGTACGTGGCGACGGCCTCGGCGACCGCGGCGACCAGGGGGTACTCGCTCGCGCAGAGTTCACGCAGCACGTCGTAGCGGGGCGGCCGCAGGTCGGGCACCGCGCGCAGCACCACGGCGATGGCGCGCAGCAGAGTGTCCGGCGGGGCGGCGGGCAGCCGGCGCAGCGTGACGAGGTGGCGGACGACGCGGGGCGCCTGGTCCACGATGAGGCTCGCCGCGCACAGCACCGCGGCGGCTCGGGCGACGTCGACGTGGGCGGGCTCGGGGTGGTAGTGCGAGAGCGGGGGTCCGGTGTCGGCCGCGAGGGCGGCGAGGCGCGGGTAGTTGGAGTCGGTGGACCAGAGCGACGCGAGGACCGCGGTGACGGCCGCGACGGTGGCGCCGTCGCCGCGGGTCAGGGCGTGCCGCAGGGCCGCGACGAGGTTGTCCTGCTCGGCCTTGATCCCCTCCCAGGCGGCCGGTGACCGGACGCCGAGCAGCACCTCGTGGTGGGTGATGCCGAAGTCCCTTGCCCAGTCGAGGAGTTGGCCGACGGCCCGCTCCTCTTCGCCCGTCTCCGCGCGCCGGGCCGCGCTGAACTCCCGTACGGTCTCCAGCATGCCGAACCGGACCCCGGCCGGGGTGTCGGTGACGGTGAGCAGCGACTGCTCGGCCAGTTGCTCCAGGAGGAACGGCGCGTCGTGGCCCAGGACGTGCTCCGCGCCCTCGCCGGAGAATCCGCCGGGGAAGACGGACAGGGTACCCATGGCCGACCGGGCCTCGTCCGCGAGCAGGTTCCAGCTCCAGTCCACGACGGCGTGCAGGGTGCGGTGGCGCTCGGGCACGTCGCGTACGCCGCCGCGCAGCAGTGCGAACCGGTCGCCGAGGCGGCGGGCGACGTCCGGCACCGACAGGGTCCTGACCCGCGCGGCGGCCAGTTCCACGGCGAGCGGCAGTCCGTCGAGGTGGCGGCAGAGGTCCGCCACCGCGTCCGGGGGGAGTTCGACGCCGGGCCGCGCGGCCGTGGCCCGCTGGGTGAACAGGTCGACGGAGGTGTCCAGGTCCAGGGCGGGCAGCGGGTACACCGCTTCCGACGTGAGGCCCAGCGGGGACCGGCTGGTGGCGAGCACGCGCAGGTCGGCCGCGCGGGCGAGCAGCGCCTGGACGAGGCCGGCGACGCCGCCGATGACGTGCTCGCAGTTGTCGAGGACGACCAGGGCGGGCCCGGCACCGAGCGCGCCGACGATGCCGGCCAGCGGGTCGGCGGGGGCGTGGCCGCCGACGGCGCCGTGCCGTCCCTCCCCCGCGCCGAGCGTGGCTGCCACCTCCGCGGCGACGTCGGCGTCCGCGGTGACCCCGGCCAACGGCACGACGTACACGACGCGTTGTCCGGCGCGGCGGCTCACGGCGTGCGCGAGGCGGGTCTTGCCGAGGCCGCCCGGGCCGACGACGGTGACGGCGCGGGAGGTGTGCAGCAGCCGCTCCACCGCCGTGATGTCCTCGTCGCGGCCGACGAGCCGGTTCGGTTCGTGCGGGACGCCGTGCCGGACCGTGGTTCCGCCGCGCAGCAGCTCCTCGTGCACGGACCTGAGCCGGGCGCCCGGGTCCGCGCCGAGCCCGTCGCGCAGCTCGCGGCGGTACGTCTCGTAGCGGATCAGCGCGGCGGCCGGGCCCGCGATCGCCGCCTCGCCGCGCAGCAGCTCGGCGAGCACCTCCTCGTCGCGCGGCAGCCGTGCCGCCGTCGTGGCCAGGGAGTCCGCCGCCTCCGCGTGCCGGCCGAGCCGGGCGAGGGCGAGCGCCCGGGTGCGGACGAGGCCGGCGCGGACGGGACCGCGCTCGGCGCGCAGCGCCTCGACGGGGTCGTCCGTGCCGCCCGGCTCGTCCGGGCCGTCCGGCCACAGGGCGAGCCCGGCCTCGGCCGCGGCCAGCGCCCCTGTGTGGTCCCCGGCCCTGGCCCGCTCCGCGCTCACGGCGGCGTGCCGCAGCAGTGCGGAGCTGTCGACCTGGTCCTCGGCGAGGGCGAGGCGGTAGCCGGTCGGCGTGCTCGTGATCGCGTCGGCGCCCAGCAGGGTCCTCGCCCGCGAGACGAGCACCTGCACCGCCTTGCCGGGACGCTCCGGCAGTGCCTCGGGCCAGAGCCCCGCCACGAGCCGTTCGGTGCTGCACCCGCTCCGCGGCTCACCGGCGAGCAGGGCGAGCAGGCCGCGCAGCCGGGGCGCGGTGATCTCCCGGCCCCGGTGGGCGACGCGGGGCAGCAGGGTCAGGTCGGTGCTCACCCGTGCAGGTTAGATCCCCGGCGCGGTCAGGGGCCCGGCGGTGCCGGACGTGCGGCGGCGGGCACCGGTGCGGCGGCGGGTTCCGCGGGCGTGGACTCCTTTCCGCGGAAGGCGAGTTGGGCGAGGACCGCGAGGGCGCAGGCGACGGCGGCACCGGTCCAGATGGCCAGGTAGGCGGTGAGCGCCGGGGTGTCCGTCGTGCCGATGACGAGGGAGCCGAGGGCGACGGAGAAGGCGGCGCCGCCGACGCTGCCGCCGAGCGTCTTGAGGTTGTTGTAGACGGCGGTCGCGCTCGCGGTGCGGTCGGTGGCGCTGCGCTCCACGATGACGGTGGGCAGGCCGCCGAGCGCGAACCCGGCTCCGACGCCGACCAGTGCGCCGCACGCGGCGAACGGGACGAGCGCGGAGTGGCCGACGATCTGTCCCGCGTATCCCGCGGCGAGCAGGGCGAAGGCGACGAGCAGCAGCCGCCGGTAGCCGATCTTCACGGCGAGCGCGGCGCACAGGGCGGAGCCGGCGAACGCCATGACGTTCGGGACGACGCCGTAGAGGCTGATCTGCCAGGGCGCGAGGTCGAAGCCGTAGCCCTCGTCGGCGGGCGAGGCGGCCATGAAGCTGACGGCGACGGTCTGTCCGCCGAGCATCACCCCGCCGAGCACGAACCCGGACGCGTAGTACGGGGCGCTGTGCCTGCGCGCGAGGGCCCGGACGTCCACCAGGGCGTGCGGGCGGGCGAGTTGGAGCCTGGCCCACCCGGTGAGCAGCACGGCGGCGAGCAGCAGTCCGCCGAGCGTGGGCGCCGACAGCCAGCCCCACGCGGTGCCGCGCGAGACCGTGCCGAGCAGCAGGACCAGGGCGAGTGCGAGCAGGGCCGCGCCCGACCAGTCCATGCGGCCCCCGGCCCGGGTGCGCGACTCGGGCACGGCGACGAAGGACAGGGCGACGCAGCACACGGCGAGCACCGCGAGGGCGACGAGGGTCGCGCGCAGATCGCCGAGGAGGCTGAGCAGGGGTCCCGCGAGGGCGTGTCCGAGGACGGTGCCCAGGGTCAGCGAGCCGACCAGCATGCCGACGGCCCGGCGTCCGCCGTCGACGCTGAGCCGGTCCCGTACGAGACCGATCTCCAGGGGAAGGAGCGCGGCGAGGGGGCCCATCAGGGCGCGGCCGACGAGGAGGACGGCGAGGTTCGGGGCGCAGGCGACGAGGACGGTGCCCAGGGCGATGGAGCCGAGCGCGACGCGGATCAGGCGCCGGTGTCCGTAGAGGTCGCCGAGGCGGCCGAACGCGGGGACGCTGATCGCGGCGGCCAGGTACTGCACGGTGGTGAACCACTGGGCCTGGCCCGTGCTGATGCCCTGCCAGTCCTGGATCTGCGGGACCAGGGGTACGGCGGCGCCCTGGAGGAAGCCGCTGACCAGCTCGAAGGCGACGAGGAGTCCGACGACGGCACGGACCTTGGCGCCGGCCGGGGCGGGGGCGTTCACGCGGCGGCTCCCTGCTTGAGGCGCTCCTCGGCGAGCACGCTGAGCAGGGCGGCCTGGCGGCCCAGGATCCGGTCGTCGAAGACGGCGTGCGGCGAGTGGTTCATGGGCGCGGTCGCCGCGTCGACGCCTTCGGGGGCGGCGCCGACCAGGAGCATCGCGCCGGGGACGCGCTGCAGGACGAACGCGAAGTCCTCGGAGCCGTTGGCCGGGTCGGGGGCCTGCCACACCTGGGTGGGGCCGAGCAGTTCGCGGGCGGTGTCGAGGGCGAAGGCGGTCTCGCCGGGCTCGTTGACGGTGACCGGGTACTGCACGTCGTACGTGACCTCGGCCTCGATGCCGTGCGCCTCCGCGATGCCGCGCACGAGCCGGGGCAGGCCCTCGATGAGGCGGGCGTGGGCGGCCTCGGAGTAGCTGCGCACGGTGGCCTCGAAGGTGGCGGTCTCCGGGATGACGTTCTGCTGGGTGCCGGCGTGGAAGGTGCCGACGGTGACGACGACCGGGTCGAAGATGTCGAAGCGGCGGGTGACCCAGTTCTGCAGCGCGGTGACGATCTCGCAGGCGACCGGGACCGGGTCCTTGGCGCTGTGCGGGGTGGAGCCGTGGCCGCCCGCGCCGCGCACGGTGACGCGCAGGACGTCGGAGGCGGAGGTGACGGTGCCGGGGCGGGTGGCGACGAGGCCGCCGGGCAGCCGGTTGGCGGCGACGTGCAGCGCGAAGGCGGCGTCGAGCGGCTTGCCCGCCGCGTCGAGGACGCCCTCCTCGATCATCAGGCCCGCGCCGTTGTGGCCCTCCTCGCCCGGCTGGAACATGAACACGATGTCGCCGTGGAGGTGTTCGCGCCGTTCGGCGAGCAGCGTCGCGGCGCCGACGAGTCCGGCCGTGTGCAGGTCGTGGCCGCAGGCGTGCATCGCGCCGGGGACCCGGGAGGCGTACTCCGCGCCGGTCTTCTCCGTGACGGGCAGGGCGTCCATGTCGCCGCGCAGCAGGACGGCGCCGCCGGGCTTCCCGCCGCGCAGGACGGCGGTGACGGAGCCGAGTCCCTTGCCGGTGCTGATCTCCAGGGGCAGTCCGTCGAGGGCGGTGAGCACCTTCTCCTGGGTGCGGGGCAGGGCGAGGCCGAGCTCGGGATCGCGGTGCAGGGCCCGGCGCAGTTCGACGAGGTCGGGGGTGAGTTCCTGGGCGCGTTCGGTGATCGACATGGGGGACGAACCTCCTGGTACGGTCCGGCGGGACGGCGGGGAATGGCGTCAGGGTGCTGCCCTGGCGCAGGATCGGTTCTTGAATCGCAGGGAAAACGCAGGAGTGGAGCAGTGGTGCAGGAATTCGGCGGGGCGCTCGACGACCTGGATCAGGCCCTCGTGCACGCCCTGCAGATCGCGCCGCGGGCCGGTTGGGCCCGGATCGGGGCGGCGATCGGGGTGGATCCGGTGACGGTGTCGCGTCGCTGGAGCCGGCTGACCGAGGCGGGTGCCGCCTGGGTCGGCTGTCATCCGGCACCGGTCGTCGCCGACTCCGGCCAGGGGTGTCTGGCGTTCGTCGAGGTCGACTGCGCGAACGGGCGGCTCTCCGCCGTCGCCCGGGAGCTGATGGCGGAGCCGCACGTCATCGGGGTCGAGCACGTCAGCGGCGGCCGGGACCTCCTCCTGACGGTGCTCGCGCCGCGGCTGTCGGCGCTCACCCACTGGGTGACGCACCGGCTGGGCTCGCTGGCGGGCATCGTCGCGACCCGCACCTACCTGTCGAGCACCGTCTACACGGAGGGCAGTCGCTGGCGGCTGCGCGCCCTCGACTCCGCGCAGATCGCCCGGCTCGCCGGGACGGCGCAGACCCGCGCGGACGCGCCGGTCTTCGAACTGACCGAGCTGGACCACGCGTTGCTCGCGGAGCTGTCGGCGGACGGCCGGGCGGGCCACCGGGCGCTGGCCGAGCGCTGCGGTACGAGCCCGGACACCGTGCGGCGCCGCGTGCACCGGCTGTTCGCGTCGGGCATGGCGCAGACCCGCTGCGAGGTGGCCCGCCCCCTCTCCGAGTGGCCGGTGTCGCTGATCCTGTGGTGCCGGGCGGCGCCCGCCGAACTGCGGGCGGTCGCCGAGCAGGTCACGGGGGCGCGTGAGGTGCGGCTGTGCGCGGGGGTGATCGGCCGCCACAACCTCAAGGTGATCGCCTGGGTCCGCTCCGTCGACGACGCGCAGCGCTTTGAAGTCCGGCTCGCGGAGCGGGTCCCGGCCCTGACGGTGGTGGACCGGGCCGTGGCCCTGTGGCCGATGAAGCTCAACGGCCACCTCCTCGACGAGCGCGGGTACCGCACGGGCGCCGTGCCGATCGACGTCAGGGCCGTGGCTCCCCCGGCATGAGCAGGTTCCGGGCGATGCCGTTCTTCTGGATCTCGGAGGACCCGGTCAGCACCCGGAACATGCGGAGCCGCCGGAAGATCCCTTCGACCTCGGCGCCGCGCACCAGGCCCGCCTTGCCGTGGATCTGCACGGCCTCGTCGGCGATCCTGAAGGCGTTCTCGGCGACGAACAGCTTGCACATGAAGGCTTCGGTACGGGGTTCGTGGCCCGCGTCGAGGTCGGCGAGCGCGTCGTACGTCATGCTGCGGGCCGCGTAGTACGAGGTGGCCATGTCGGCGATCTTGTGCTGGACGGACTGGAGGGCGCCGAGGGGTGCGCCGAAGACCTGGCGGGTGCGGGCGAAGCCGATGGTCAGGTCGAGGGCGCGGCGGGCCTGGCCGAGGGCGGTCGGGCAGTGCAGCAGCCGGTTGGTGGTGACGCGGCCGAGCCCGATGCGCAGCCCGTCGCCCACGGCACCGAGCAACTGCTCGGGCCCGACCCGGCAGTCGTCGAGCACGATGTCGCTCTCGATGTGCTCGCCGGACATCGGCGTCTCGCCCGGCAGGACGGCGCAGCCGGGCGCGTCCAGGTCGACGAGGAACGCGGAGAACACCGGCGGGGCGTCGGCCGGGGCGTCCGGCTCGGGTGCCATGCGCGCGATGAGCACGGAGAAGTCGGCGAAGGGGCCGGCCGAGGAGAACACTTTGTGTCCGGTGATCCGCCAGCCGTCGCCGTCCGCCTCCGGTACGGCGACGGTCGTCATGGCCCGCACGTCGGAGCCCGCGTCGGTCTCGGTCAGCGAGAAGCAGCAGGCCCGCTCGCCGCGGACGACCGGCAGCAGGTACTTCTCCAGCTGGTGGTCGGTGGCGTACCGGAGGATCGACCCGGCGCGCAGCGGCCCGCCCATGTCACCGAGGACGCTGTGCTGGAGGACGCGTCCGCTGGCGCCCACCTCCTCCTTCAGGGCGGCGAGTTCGGTGTGGGTGAGGCCCTGACCGCCCTGGTCGACGGGCAGGTGGATCCCGTAGAAGCCGAGTGCGCGGCTGCGCCGCCAGACGGGTTCGAGGACGGCGCGGGTGTAGGCGCTCTCCGGCGCGAGCCCCGACTCCGCCTCGTACTCGGCGAGTTCGCCCTGGAGATAGTCACGCAGCCGCTCGACCAGGTCCTGGAGGCGCGGGTTGTCGTCGTAGGTCGGGGTGAGGGTGAAGGTCACGACGGTCTCCTGTCAGTGGACGCGGCGCTCGGCGCCGGCCCAGTAGCGCGCACGGACGGCGCGGCGGTCGATCTTGCCGTTGCGGTTGACGGGGAGCGCGTCGACGAACTCCACGGACCGCGGCTTCTTCACCCGGGCGAGCCGGTCGGCGCAGTACGCGACGATCTCGTCCTCGTCGGCCGCGGCGCCCGCCCTGCGCACGACGACGGCCTTGACGGCCTCGCCCCAGCGCTCGTCGGGGACGCCGACGACACAGACCTCGGCGAGGGCGGGGTGGGTGTAGAGGACGGCCTCGACCTCGCTGCAGTAGACGTTGTAGCCGCCGGAGATGATCATGTCCTTCTTGCGGTCGACGATGAAGAGATAGCCGTCCGCGCGCAGGTAGCCGAGGTCGCCGGTGTGCACCCAGCCGTTCTTGAAGGTCTGCGCGGTCAGTTCGGGTTCGTGCCAGTACTCGCGCACGCAGTCGGGTCCGCGCGCGATGACCTCGCCGACGGTCCCCGCGGGCACCGCCTCGCCCGCCTCGTCGACGATGCGTATCTCGGTGTCGTAGACGGGGCGTCCGCAGGACAGCAGGAGGTCGGGGTCGGTGGTGGTGCCGGCGAGGATGTCCTCGCGGGTGAGCATGGTGATGCCGCTGGTCGTCTCGACCTGTCCGTAGCCCTGCACGAGGATCGGTCCGAACGCCTCGACGGCGTCCCGCAGCCGCTGCGGGGCGACCGGTGCGCCGCCGACGTGCAGGGCCTTGAGGCTGGACAGGTCGGCGGTGGCGGACGCCGGGTGGGCGAGCAGCATGTTCAGCATCGTGGGCACGACGAACGTGGCGGTGATCCGCTCGCTCTCCACGGTGCGCAGGAACAGCTCGGTGTCCCACTGCGGCAGGACGACCACGGTCGAGCCGTACGCCAGTGAGGCGAGCAGCGGCATGCCGGGCGCGTGCGTGATGGGTCCGGCCGCGAGGTAGCGCTCCCCGGTGGAGGGCGCGCTCTGCGAACTCATCATCCGCTTGCGCATGTTGGCCAGCCGGTTGCCCTGGGTCTGGACGGCGGCCTTGAGCTTTCCGGTGGATCCCGAGGTGAAGTTGAGGACGGCCGGGTCGTGCTCGTCGACCTCGACGGCGACGGGTTCCTCACTCCCTTCGGTGAGCAACTCCGCGTAGCCGAACGCCCCTTGCCCCTCGTACGCGACCAGCAGGCAGTCCGTGCCGGCCTTCTGGAGCGCGGCGCGGGCGGTGTCCAGACGCTCCGCGTCGACGAACAGCACGCGCACGTCGGCGTCGGCCACGATGTGCGCGACCTCGCCGGCGGAGAGCCGGGGACTGATCGGCACCCGCACGAGACCGCTCTTGCACAGGGCCATCTCGGTCTCCACGACCTGTGCGCAGTTGCCCGCGTACGTCGCGACGGCCCGGCCCGGAGTCAGCCCGCGGCCGGCCAGCGCCGACGCGAGGCGGTTGGAGACCCGCTCCAACTCGCGGTAGGTCAGCCTGCGTTCACCGCAGACCAGGGCTTCCCTGTCCGGCCAGAAGGTACTGCTTCGAGTGATGTACGTGCCCAGGTTCACGGGCTGCTCCCACGCTCGTCGGCTCAAATCGTCATGGCGGCCACTAATAGACAGCGTGTACAGAAACTTTCTGGCTGTCAATGATCAGGTGTAGGCTGCCGACGCCGACGAGGGACACGAGAGGAGCCGGACCATGCCGCCGGAAGCGGGCGACCGCCGAGTACGCCGCACCCGACGCCTGCTGCGCGACGCGCTGGTGTCACTGGTCCTGGAGCGGGGCTACGCCGCCGTGACCGTGGAGGACATCACCGAGCGCGCCGATCTGGGGCGGGCGACGTTCTACAGCCACTACACGGACAAGGACGACCTGCTCGACCGGGTCGTCACCGATCTGCTCGACGAGCTGGCGGAGCGGCTGCGGCCGCTGGTCCCGGCGTCCGAGGTCGGGTTCACCGGCAAACCGGCCCTGGAGATCTTCCGGCACGCCGAACAGGAGCGCGACGCCTACCGGATGATCCTGCGCGGCGAGGGCGACGGGCGCGCGCTGCGCCAGTTCACGCAGGCGCAGGCGCAGGCGGCGGCGGAGGTGTTCCGGGAGCGCGCCGCCCACGAGAACGTCACGCCGAGGATCAGCGTCGACGTCCTGGCCCGCGCCTGGGTCGGCGAGCAACTCGCCGTGCTGCACTGGTGGTTGGAGGAAGAGCCGCGCCCGATGTCTCCGGAGGTGGCCACGGAGACGCTCCTCGACCTCTCGCTCCGGGGCCGCTACTGGGCCAACGGCTTCGAGGGCACCGCCCCCGAGCGGGGGCCGTCCGACCGGTAGCGGCCGCGCTGTGCACGCGCTCGCCGACCGCCGTGCGCGCGTTGTGCGCTTTCCGCAGGTCGAAGACGGCTGCCGGGAGCGGTGTGCCCGGGCCCTGAGGGTTCAGCGCACCGCCTGGCCCTTGCCGAGCGCGATCACGCCCGCCTTGGAGACCGTGTAGAGCTCGGCGTCGCGGCCCGGGTTGACGCCGATCGTCGCGCCCGCCGGGACCTCCACGTTCTTGTCGAGGACCGCGCCACGCACCACCGCGCCCCGGCCCACCCGCACGTTGTCGTGCAGCACCGAGCCCTGGACGACCGCGCCGTCCTCGACGGTGACGCCCGGCGAGAGCACGGAGCGGGTGACCTGGCCGCGGATGACGCAGCCGGGGCTGACGATCGACTCGCTCGCGATGCCGCCCGCGCAGAACTTGGCGGGCGGCAGCTGGCCGGGGTGCGTGTAGATCGGCCAGCGGCGGTTGTCGAGGCTGAACACCGGACGGTCGGAGATCAGGTCCATGTGGGCCTCGTAGTACGAGTCGAGCGTGCCGACGTCGCGCCAGTAGCCGTGGTCGCGCTCCGTCTCGCCGGGGACGTGGTTGCCGTCGAAGTCGTAGAGCTGGGCGACGCCGCGCTCGGTGAGCATCGGCAGGATCGAACCGCCCATGTCGTGCGCGGAGTCGTCGTCCTCGGCGTCCTGCTGGATCGCGTCGATGAGCGTCTTCGTCGTGAAGAGGTAGTTGCCCATCGAGGCGAACACCTGGTTCGGGGTGCCCGGCAGCGCCGGCGGGTCGGACGGCTTCTCCAGGAACGCCTCGACGCGGGTGCCGTCCCGGGCGGGCGTGATGACGCCGAACGACGACGCCTCCGCGCGCGGCACGCGGATGCCCGCGACCGTGACGCCCGCGCCGGACTCGATGTGCTGGGCGAGCATCTGCCGCGGATCCATCCGGTACACGTGGTCGGCGCCGAACACCGCGATGTAGTCGGGCTGTTCGTCGTGGACCAGGTTCAGGGACTGCAGGATCGCGTCGGCGCTGCCCAGGTACCAGCGCGGCCCGAGGCGCTGCTGCGCCGGGACGGGCGTGACGTAGTTGCCGAGCAGGCTCGACATCCGCCAGGTCGTGGTGACGTGCCGGTCGAGCGAGTGCGACTTGTACTGCGTCAGGACACAGATCCGCAGGATGTCGGCGTTCACCAGGTTCGAGAGGACGAAGTCCACGAGGCGGTACGTGCCGCCGAACGTCACCGCGGGCTTCGCCCGGTCCGCGGTGAGCGGCATCAGCCGCTTCCCCTCTCCTCCCGCCAGTACGATCCCGAGCACCGAAGGCCCACCGCGCATGTCAACCCCCTGTGATTCACGTGCCGTTGAGGATCTCCTCGTACACGTCGACCGTGCGTCGGGCGATCGCACCCCAGCCGAACTCGGCCGCCGCCCGCTCCCGCCCCGCCTCACCCATCCGGCGCGCCGCGCCCGGATCGGCGACCACCTCGTTCAGCGCCCGGGCCAGCCCCGCCTCGAAGCCCTCCGGATCCTGCTCGCGGTACGGGACGAGCAGCCCGTTCTCCCCGTGGGCGACCACCTCGGGGATGCCGCCGACCCGGGAGGCGACCACCGCGGTGCCGCAGGCCATCGCCTCCAGGTTCACGATGCCGAGCGGCTCGTACACCGAGGGGCAGACGAACACCGAGGCATGGGTGAGGAGTTGGACGATCTCGGAGCGCGGCAGCATGGACGGGATCCAGCGCACGCCGTCCCGCGCCCGCTTCAACTCCTCGACCAGTTCCCGGAATTCACGCCCGATCTCCGGGGTGTCCGGCGCCCCCGCGCAGAGCACGAGCTGGACGTCCTTCGCGAGTCCGTGGGCCGCGCGCAGCAGATGGGGCACGCCCTTCTGGCGGGTGATGCGGCCGACGAACAGCACGTAGGGGCGGGCCGGGTCGACGCCGATCCGCTCCAGCACCTCCGTGCCGGGGTCCGCGTGGTAGAGCGAGACGTCGATGCCGTTGTGCACGACGCGCACCCGCTTGGGTTCGAGGGCGGGGTAGCAGGCGAGGATGTCGTCGCGCATCGCCCGGGACACGGCGATCACCCCGTCCGCCGCCTCGATCGCGGTGCGTTCCGCCCAGGCCGACAGAGCGTAACCGCCACCGAGCTGCTCCGCCTTCCAGGGGCGCAGCGGCTCCAGGGAGTGAGCGGTCATCACATGCGGGATGCCCAGGTGCAGGGCCGCCAGGTGGCCCGCGAGGGCCGTGTACCAGGTGTGCGAGTGGGCCAGTTCGCGGCCTTCGAGGGCGGCGGCGATGGACAGGTCCACGGAGAGGGTGCGCAGCGCGTCGTTCGCCCCGTCGAGCGCGGGCCACGCGCGGTGCCTGCGGACCCCGTCGGTCGTGCCCTCGCCCCACGTGTGGACCTCGAGGTCGACGAGGGGGCGCAACTCGCGCGCCAGGAACTCGACATGGACACCGGCCCCGCCGTAGACGTCCGGCGGGTACTCCCGGGTGAGCAGTCCCACTCGCACGCGCGGCCCCCGTCGTCGGTCGGCAACACTCGCTGAAGGTCATGGTGCTCGGATCCGTGCTCGAAGCGCTCCTCATGGTCACCCATGGACCGGCCCGTGCGGAAGAGCGCGTACGCCACGAGGTGCTCCGACGCACCGGGGGCACCCGCCCTGGGGATGACGCGGCAGGGGGCGTACTCCATCGGCAGTAGGACCCAATGCCTGCTCAGGTCGGACGACAGATCCGCGGAAGAGAGAGATCGTGGAGACATGAGAACCGACCGTTCGCCGCGCCGCACCGCCAGGGACGCCAAATGAGTGCCCTGGTGCTGTCCGTGCTGCTCTCGCTCGTCTCCGCGTTCGCCTACGCGGGCGGGGCGATCGTGCAGGAGCGGGTGGCCGAGACGTCCGGATCCACGTACGCACCGCTGCGCAGGCCCGCCTGGTGGGGCGCCGGGTGCCTGAACGGCCTGGGCGCGCTGCTGCACGTCATCGCGCTCGCCTACGGTCCGCTGAGCCTGGTGCAGCCGCTCGGCGCCCTGACGATCGTGGTGGCGCTGCCCATGGCGGCCCTGTTCGTCGGCCGCAGAGCGGGTTCGACCGCCTGGCGCGGGGCGATCATGGCGACGGTCGGTCTCGCGGGGCTCCTCGCGCTGACCGGGACGCCGTCGGAGCAGTCCCTGGACGGCACGGAGCGCCTGCTGGTCGGCCTGATCACGGCCGGTGGCGTGGTCGTCCTGATGACGTCGGCGCGGGCCGCTCACCGGCACCCGGTGGTGCGGGCGGTGCTGCTCGCGGTGGCCGCGGGCGGCGCGTTCGGCATGGCGTCCGTCTTCACGAAGTCGGTGGCCGTCGACTGGTCCGGCAGCCCGCTGGCCCAGCTGCCCAGCCTGCTGGCCATCGCGGGCCTGGCCACGACGGGCATGCTCCTGTCGCAGGCCTCCTACCGCGGTGCGGGGCTGGCCGCCCCGCTGGCGACGGCGACGGTGGTGAACCCGGTCGTGGCGGCGGCCGTCGGCATCACGCTGTTCGGCGAGACGTTCCGGCACGGCACCATCGGCACGGTGCTGGCCCTGGGCTGCGGCGTCGTCGCGGCCGGCGGCCTGATCCTGCTGACCACGGAGCGCATCGGCCGGGACCGCCGCGAGAGCACCGCTCACGTCGTCGCCCGGCACCCGTCGGCGCCGGCGTCACCGGTGGTGCCGGACAGCCCGGCCGCGCTCGACGGCATGCCGAGCCAGCCGAAGCCGCCGCACGACGACGAGCGCTCCTCGTACGAGAACGTCAGATCCTGACCCCATGGGCCCGCAGGTACGCGAGCGGGTCGATGTCACTGCCGAAGCCGGGCCCGGTCCGCACCTCGAAGTGCAGATGCGGGCCCGTGCTGTTGCCCGTGGACCCGGAGCGGGCGATCCGCTGGCCCGCGACGACGCGCTGGCCGCTCTTCACGGACAGCGCCGACAGGTGCCCGTACTGGCTGTACCGGCCGTCTGCGTGCCGGATCACCACTTCGTAGCCGTACGAGCCGCCCCAGCCCGCCGAGACGACCTGACCCGCCGCGACGGCCTTCACCGAGGTGCCGGTGGGCACCGCGAAGTCGACGCCCGTGTGATAGCCCTTCGACCACGAGGAGCCGGCGGCGTGGTACGGGGTGCCGAGCGAGGCGGCGACCGGGGCGACGACGCCGCCCGCGCCCGCCCTGGGCGCTTCGGCCTTCTTCGGCTCGGTCTTCTTCGGCTCGGCCTTCTTGGGCTGGCTCTTCCTGGGCTGGGCCTGCTTCGGGTGGGCCTGCTTCGGGTGCGTCTTCCGGGACACCGGTGCCTGCCCGGTCCCGCCGGGGACGGTGAGCCGCTGACCGGGCACGATCAGGTCCGGGTCGGCCCCGATCGTGGAGCGGTTCGCCTCGTACAGCCGGGACCAGCCGCCGGGCACCTTGCGGGACTCGGCGATGCCGGACAGGGTGTCGCCGCCGACCACGGTGTACGAGGGCCCGCGCCCCGCCGTGGACTGCGGGATGACCTCCGGCTTGACGTCCTGGACGGTCCGCGCCCGGACCGGTTCGCGCTCGGGGGCGCGGGCCAGGCCGGCCTTCTGCGAGCACACCGGCCAGGCGCCGGGCCCCTGCCCCTTCAGCACCTTCTCCGCGACCGCGATCTGCTGGTCCTTGGACGCGAGGTCGGCGCGCGGCGCGTACGCCGTGCCGCCGTACGCGGCCCAGGTGGAGCGGGTGAACTGGAGCCCGCCGTAGAAGCCGTTGCCGGTGTTGACCGCCCAGTTGCCGCTGGACTCGCACGCGGCCACCTTGTTCCAGGTGGTCACGTCCGCAGCGTGCGCCGTCCCGGCGCCGATGAGGGGGATCGCCATCCCGGCGCCGCCGACGGTCACGGTGAGCGACGCCCGGTTGACCCGGCTCGGCTGATACCGGCGGTGCCGGCCGCGTAACGCCATGAAAGCCCCCTCTGGTACCCGTACAGGCACACGTAGGAGCGGCAAATTAGCCGCTCCCACGCAGTCATGACAAGAGAGCCTCAAGCCACCTTGGCCACTTTTAGCCCCTCAAGTGACCAGGAATCCAACGCAGTTGGACGGCCTGCTGGAAGGGGCCGCCGCCCTCGTGGTCGTTGAAGGCGTACACCTCCATGGACCGCTCCGCGCCCGCCCAGTTGTTGTACGCCGCGAACACCGTCGACGGCGGGCAGGTCAGGTCCTCCAGGGCGGCCGAGAAGAGTCCGGGCGCGGTGGCGCGGGCCGCGAAGTTCATGGCGTCGAAGTACGAGAGGGTCCGGAAGACCCGCTCGTCCTCGCCGATGTGCGTCTTGAGGTACTGCGCGATCTCGCGGTACGGCTGACGCTCGGTGAGCGTGGCCGCGCGCCCGAAGTGGCACAGGAACGGGACGTCGGGCGCCGCCGCCTTCAGGTCCGGCACCAGACCGGCCACGGCGATCGTGATGCCGCCGCCCTGGCTGCCGCCGGTGACGGCGACCCGGGAGGCGTCCACGAGCGGGTGCGAGCGGGCCGCGTCGACCGCCCGCACCCCGTCCGTGTACACGCGCCGGTAGTAGTACTCGTGCGGGTCCTGGATGCCCCGCGTCATGAATCCGGACACCGCGGGCGCGCTGCCGACCGGGTCCGGGGTGTCGCCGACGGTGCCGCCGCTGCCCTGGCCGCGGGTGTCCATCACGAAGTGCGCGAAACCGGCGGCCGCCCACCTCAGGTGGGTGTGCGGCAGGCCCCGGCCGCCGCTGTAGCCGATGTACTCGACGACGGCCGGTATCGGCTCGCTGGTGCCCGCGGGCAGCACGAGCCAGCCCTTCACGGGATGCCCTCCGAAGCCCGCGTACGTAACGTCGAACACGTCGACCGCCGTGTACGGCACGTCGACGGGCTCGAAGCGCGCGTCGAGGTCGTGCTCCCTGGCCTCGGCGAGGGTCTTCTCCCAGAAGGAGTCGAAGTCGTCAGGGGCCGTCAACGCCGGCTTGAAGGCACGCAGTTCATCGAGCGGCAGGTCGAAATGAGGCACGCACGGCTCCGGATTCGTAGAGAGTTCACCTGGGGTGTCAGCGGCAACGCTAACTCCCGCCGTGCCACAACTGAACAAGATCTTTCAATTTCCCAATCCAGGAGCGACAGGCATGAGCACTACAGCCCAGATCGGTGTCACGGGGCTCGCTGTCATGGGGCGCAATCTCGCCCGCAATTTCGCCCGCAACGGCTACACCGTCGCCCTCCACAACCGGACGGCGTCCCGGACGCACGCGCTGGTGAAGGAGTTCGGCGAGGAGGGCATCTTCGTCCCGACCGAGACCGCCGAGGAGTTCGTGGCCGCGCTGGAGCGCCCGCGCCGCCTGGTCATCATGGTCAAGGCGGGCGACGCGACGGACGCGGTGATCAAGGAGTTCGCCCCGCTCCTGGAACCCGGCGACATGATCGTCGACGGCGGCAACGCGCACTTCGCGGACACCCGCCGCCGCGAGAAGGAGCTGCGGGAGCAGGGCATCCACTTCGTCGGCACGGGCGTCTCCGGCGGCGAGGAGGGCGCGCTGCACGGGCCGAGCATCATGCCGGGCGGCAGCGTCGAGTCGTACGCGTCGCTCGGCCCGATGCTGGAGAAGATCTCCGCCAAGGCGAAGGACGGCGCCCCCTGCGTCACGCACGTCGGCCCGGACGGCGCCGGTCACTTCGTGAAGATGGTGCACAACGGCATCGAGTACGCCGACATGCAACTCATCGGCGAGGCCTACCAGCTGCTGCGCGACGTGGCCGGCTACTCCCCCGCGGAGATCGCGGACATCTTCCGCAGGTGGAACACGGGCCGCCTCGACTCGTACCTCATCGAGATCACGGCGGAGGTGCTCTCCCACGTCGACGCGGCCACCGGGAAGCCGTTCGTGGACGTGGTCCAGGACCAGGCCGAGCAGAAGGGCACCGGCCGCTGGACGGTGCAGATCGCGCTCGACCTGGGCGTGCCGGTGTCCGGCATCGCGGAGGCGGTCTTCGCCCGCTCCCTGTCCGGGCACGCCGAGCTGCGCGCCGCGTCCCGGGGCCTGGCGGGCCCGACGGCGAAGCGGCTCACCGACGCGGAGGCCGCGGCCTTCGCCGGGCAGGTCGAACAGGCCCTGTACGCCTCGAAGATCGTGTCGTACACGCAGGGCTTCCACGAGATCGCCGCGGGCAGCGACGAGTACGACTGGACCATCGACCTGGGCGCGGTGGCCAGTATCTGGCGCGGCGGCTGCATCATCCGGGCCGCGTTCCTGGACCGGATCACGGCCGCCTACGAGGCGGAGCCCGGTCTGGTCTCGCTGCTCTCGGACAAGGGCTTCGCCGACGAGATCGCGGCGGCGCAGGACGACTGGCGTGCCGTCCTGGTCGCCGCGACCACGCAGGGCGTACCGACACCGGGGTTCGCCGCGGCCCTCGCGTACTACGACGCGCTGCGCGCCGAACGGCTGCCGGCCGCGCTCACGCAGGGCCAGCGGGACTTCTTCGGCGCGCACACCTACCGCCGCGTCGACCGGGAGGGCTCGTTCCACACGCTGTGGGGCGGTGACCGCTCCGAGGTCGACGCGTAGGCGGGCCGCCCCCTACGCGGGTGAGGGCTCCGGCTCGGGTGGCGCCGGGTCGGGGTCCGGGAGCGGTCCCGGTGGTGCCGGGGCCGGCGGGGGCTGCGGCACGGGCCGCGGCTTCGGCGTCGGGAACGGGTCGGGGAGCGGTCCCGGATCCGGGACGTCGGGGCCCGGTCCTGGGCTCGGCCCGGGGCCCGGCGTGGGCCCGGGCGGGACGGGGTCGGGGAACGGATGGGTCATGGTGGTGCCTCCAGCGGTTCGGAGGATTCCTTTCCACTGTCTCCCGGCACGCGTGCCCACGCCCGCCGAGTCCACGCGTCCCGCACCCGGCGGTTCAGCCGTCCGTGCGGGTCAGCCGGACGACGGGGATGTCCCGGCTGGTCTTCTTCTGGTACTCCGCGTAGTTCGGGAACAGCTCGACGAGCGAGTCCCACACGCGCGCCTTGTCCGCGGCGGAGAGCGTCTCGGCGCGGGCGGCGAACCGCTCGGTGCCCACGCGCAGCCGGACGTCCGGGTTGTCCTGGAGGTTCAGGTACCACAGCGGGTGCGTGTCGGAGCCGCCGTACGAGGCCACGATCAGGTAGTCGTCGCCGTCGCGCCCGTAGATCAGGACGGTGCGCCGCCACTGGCCGGACCTGCGGCCCTGGTAGTCGAGCAGCAGACAGGGCACGCCCTGGATCGTGGTGCCCTTGGTGCCGCCGGACTCCTCGTAGGTGCGCGCCTGGTCGGCGACCCATCCGGTGGGGCTGATGACGACGTCGGTGTCTTGGTCGGCCATGCCGGTCCTCCTCGCTCGGTCCTTGCTCAACTTCCTTCACCGTAAGCGTTCTTGAGCCGTCCGCAGGCCGCCGCGCCGGCCTCGAAGCCGGTGCGCGGGCTGGACAGGACGGGCAGCGGGGTGCGGACCCGGTCGGCGGCATCGGCGAGGGAGGGCTGCGCGAGGACGATCACGTCGGCGTCGGTGACCGCGTCGACGGCCGCCGCGACCAGGTCGAGGTAGCCCTCGCGGTCGCCCGCCTCGAACCGCTCCCAGGCGCCGTCGACGAGGACCGTGCGCACGGCGACCGTGCGGCCGGCCCGTGCGGCCTCCTCCGCCACCAGTGCGGCGCTCGGCCCGAGGGTGCTGGCGACGGTGGCGATCACGGTGACGCGCTCCCCCGCGGCGACCGCGCGTGCGGCCATCGGCCGGTCCCCGCGCAGGACGGGGACGCCGACGGCGGCGGCCTGTTCCTCGGCGACGCCGCTGATGGTGGAGCAGGTGCACACCACGACGCCGGCGCCGTCCGCGACCGCCGCGGCCAGCAGGGCGCGGATGTCGTCGGCCACGGCGCCCGGGCCCTCGGCGCGGGCTCTGGCCAGCAGGTCCTCGTGCACGAGGTGGCGCAGCGCGAGGCCCGGCTCGTGGGCGTCGCGCAGCGCGTCGTAGACGGGGACGTGGACCGGGGAGGTGTGCAGCAGTGCCAGGGTCATGCCGGGCACCCTACGCAGCGCCTCCGATCAGGTCACCAGGTGCTCGGGTCGGCGGCGAGGGCGGCCCGCGCCGCGGCCAGCAGTTCGCCGGACGCGGCGGGCGCCTCGCCGGGGTGCCGCTCGGCCCATCGCACGACGAACGAGCAGAGCGGGGCGACGGCCATGCCGTCCCGGGCCGCGATCGCGTACAGCTCGCGGGTGAGCGATCCGGCGATGCCCTTGCCCTCGTGCTGCGGCTCCACGACGGTGTGCACCGGCACGAGGGCCCGCTCGGGCGCGTCGAGCACGAAGTACTGGATGTGGCCGACCGTCTCCCCGCCGGGGCCGCCCGCGCGGGCCAGGAGCATGCCCCGGTCGCGGTCGTCGTGGATCTCGATGTCGCTCATGGGGCTCTCCTGCCGTCCTGGGCGGGCCGTGCTCAGCCCGCGGACACCGCCTGGGGAACTGCCTGGGGGCTGCGCGTCGCGTCGCCGCCGGGGGCCGGCTCGGACGGGTCCGTCCCGAGCGCCACGATCGCGTTGTCCCGGTCCACGTGCACGACCCTGGGCCGCAGGGAGCGGGCCTCGGTGTCGTCGACCTGAGCGTAACTGATGATGATCACGAGGTCGCCCGGGTGCACGAGGTGGGCGGCGGCGCCGTTGATCCCGATGACACCGGATCCGCGCTCGCCCTCGATGACGTAGGTCTCCAGACGGGCGCCGTTGTCGATGTCGACGATGTGGACGAGTTCGCCGGGCAGCAGGTCGGCGGCGTCCAGCAGGTCGGCGTCGATGGTCACCGAGCCGACGTAGTGCAGGTCGGCCTGGGTGACGGTGGCCCGGTGGATCTTGGACTTGAACATGGTGCGCAGCATGAAGGCACTCCTGAGGGGTCGGCTCCCTGCCTGTCTTGTGCAGGTCAAGGGCGTCTCGCCACTGTAGCGCGCCCCTGATCGGCCCCACCGGCCGAACGCCGGAAGGCTCCACCGGCCATGGACCCGGATTTGAGGGTTGCTCACCCGGACTTCCGGTCTTCCAGGCCTCATTCACGACCCGTTCGCGCAAAAGTTTCCACCGTTTGTTCAACGATAGCGTTGAAGGCATGGCTACTGACATCAAGGGCACCACGCATGCCGTCGACGCCTCCGCCGTCCTGGGGCTGCTTCCGGTCCGGCCCCGGCTGCTCGGTCTCGGTGAGCCCACCCACGGGGCCGACTCGCTGCTCGACGTGCGCAACGACCTCTTCCGGGAGCTCGTCGAGGACCACGGGTTCCGGACGATCGCGATCGAGAGCGACTGTCTGATGGGGCTGGTCGTGGACGACTACGTCGCCGGGGGCCCTGGGACGCTCGACGACGTGATGGAGCAGGGGTTCAGCCACGGGTTCGGCGCGTCCGCCGCCAACCGTGAGCTGGTCCGCTGGATGCGCGCCCACAACGACGGCCGCCCGACGGACCAGCGGCTCCGGTTCGCCGGCTTCGACGGGCCGCTGGAGATCACCGGCGCCGCGAGCCCCCGGCAGGCCCTCACCGCCCTCCACCGCTGCCTCGCGGACCAGGTGGCGGCGGACCTGCTGCCCTGCACCGCCGGCACCCTCGACCGGCTGCTCGGCGCGGACGACCGGTGGCCCGAACCCGCCGCGATGACGGACCCCGCCCGGTCCGTGGGGCGGTCGGCCGACGCGAGGGAGCTCCAACTGCTCGCCGTCGACCTGGCGGCGCTGCTCGACGCGCAGACACCGGAACTCCTCGCGGCGGCCTCGCGGGCCGACGTGGAACGGGCCCGGCTGTACGCGCGCACCGCCGTCGGCCTGCTCACCTACCACCACTGGATGGCCGACACCTCCCCCGGCCGGATGGAGCGGCTGCTGGGCCAGCGCGCCACGATGATGGCCGCGAACCTGCTCGCGGTCGCCGAGCACGGACCGGCCCTGGCGTACGCCCACAACGGACACCTGCAGCGGGACCGCAGCTCGATGCGGATGGGCGACCTGCCGCTCCGGTGGTGGAGCGCCGGCGCGCTGGTGAGCGACCGGCTCGGGACCGACTACGCGTATCTGGCCACGCTGCTCGGCACGCTCCGGCACCATGGGGTGGACGCCCCGCCGCCGGACAGCGTCGAGGGACTCCTGTACGCGCTGCCGGAGGACCGCTGCCTGGTCGACCCCGCCCGGCTCGCCACCGCAGTCGACGGGACACCGGTCACGCAGCGCGTGTCCCCCTGGTTCGGGTACGCCCCGTACGACCCGGCCCATCTCGCGGCGACGGACGGGATCGTGTTCGTCAAGGACGTCCCGCGGGACTGAGCCGCACCCTGTGGACGGTACCTACCGCATCCGCCGTATCCCCCTGGTCCGCGATCCCAGGGTTTTCACCGTGGCCCGATCAGCGGCG